>NZ_JAWHNU010000014.1:0-106931 GCF_032582135.1 Pseudomonas syringae group sp. J309-1
TGCAGGTCCGACGTCTCGCCAACAAGTTGGCTCCTACCGGGTCACCGTTTGCTTCGCGACAGCGGTGTGTCATGGACGCAAGGCGCGCGCTCATCCAGCATCACGTCGATAATGGATTGAAACGCAGACCGGGTAGGAGGCAACTTGTTGGCGAGGCGCAATTTCTGACGATGCAGGTCCGACGTCTCGCCAACAAGTTGGCTCCTACCGGGTCACCCGTTTGCTTCGCTACAGCGGTGTGTCATGGATACAACAGGTTGGCGTTTAAATCGCAGCATACGGTCCCTCCCGCGCTTACTCGCGCCCCACTCCAACCTAAAGTTTCCCTGCTATTGGCCGCTACAAAGTAGATACAATCCAGATAAGCCAGCACGGAAGCGCTATGACCTCAATCTCTTTAGTCACTGCCAGCACGCCGCTCATTACCACACCAGCCGCCACTGCCGTACCGGTGAGCGCCACCGAGACACCTCTCACTCTCGCCAGCTCACCGGCCTCCGTTGTGATGCTCGGTCAGGATTCAAAAGTCGCAGATGCCGCCACTTACTCCAGTCGCGGGAGCTTGAACAACGCCGATTCGGTGTTGTTCTTTGAGAAAAAAACCAGCGATGCAGTGACGACAGTCCTCACTGGCAACATGTCCGCTAAATCCACGGCCGGACGTTTTCAGGGCCTGGGTGCTGCACTGCTGGAACAGCTTGCCAGCGGCAATTCGAACTCAATCTCCCAGTCCGTCATCAGATCAGGCACTGACGGTATAAAAGACGCTGCCGCGCTGAAATCAGCCCAGGCTCAGCTGCACAGCAATACCCAAAACACCATCACCCTCACGCTGAAAACCGCGAGCGGCGCGACCATCACGCTGAACCTGACCAGCAAGGATGACGGTCTCGCCGTGCAAGCGGATGTGACCGGTGGCAAGCTGAGCGATGAAGAAAATGAGGCATTGGCCTCTTTGGCAGACTCCTTTCAGGGAGCCATTGATGGCCTGACTGCCGGAACACCGCGTCTGAATCTCGGCAACCTGACCCAGCTGGACCCGGCCTTGTTCTCGTCGATTGACCTGAGCGCGCGCCTGAAAGTGGGCGATAACCAGTATCAGACGCTGAACTTCCAGTCGGATGAAAAAAACAGGTCCGTGGAAATGAACGGCCCGACCGGCAATGTTCAGTTGAGCGTCAAAAACAATGCTGCGATATTGGGCAACGCGCAACAGCAAGCCCAGGCTGTAGAAAGCTACCTGAAGCAATTTGACGCAGCGCAAAACCGGGGCCAGGGCGACAAAGACCTCATGGCGCTGTTCAAGGATGCGTTTTCCTCCTTGCAGAGCACCACCAAGAGCCTGAGCGGTAGCTCCAGCCTCAACAGTGTGGATCGCTCGATGTTGACCGGTCTTGCTGATTTCAGTGTGTCGCTGACGCAAAACGCCCAACACAGCAACCCGATGCGCCCCGCCGAAGCCGACAAGTTCTCTTATAAAGCCTCGCAGACTACCGACCTGCAAGGTGCAGGCGACGCCAATCGATCCATCGAGCAGAAACAGACATCCAGTCTCGAGGCGTCGTACCACAAGAGCATTTACCCAGGCTCGAAACTGGCCTTGGGCAATACCGCGGAATCGCAAAACTACGACTTCTACCAGATTACTGATCAGGCCGAGAGCACGACCCGCATCGGCTATAACAAGGGCGCGCTGGTAGTAGCCAACTCTACCCAGAGCGTCCAGCAGTCAACGATCGTCAATCGATACGAAATGGGCAAATTGATCGACACCATCAGCACCCCGAAAGAGATTTCCAGGTCGCGTAACTTGCTGGGCATGATCGACGCCGCCCTGCGTGAAGACCGAAGCTCGCGGGTAACGACGGGCAAGTCGACACTTGAAGACGATCTGATGGCCGTTCACGCCAAGGTGCTGCTGCAGTCGAATCCCTCTTCGGTTCGCTGACTGGCAGTTATGACGCAAACTTGTAGGAGCTGCCGAAGGCTGCGAGGCGATAATCCTGACACACCGCCATCGCAGCCTTGGGCAGCTCCTACCAAACAATGCATAACTATCTGATTCACACCACAACCTGTGGGGCCGGATTCATCCGGGAAGAGGCCAGTAGATCCGCCACATCATCGTCGCCTGGAATGCCGTCTTCCCGGATGAATCCAGTCCCACAGGTCCTAGGTTTGTTGAGCGACAGCGTGTTGTCAGTGATACCCGGGCAGCTCCAACGGAAAATCAGCGTCAGGCCTGAGGAACTCAAACATCGCGAAACAGATCGTGAGCGTCCAGCAACCGGTAGGCGATTTCGGGGTTCTTTTCCAGCCCTCGCCTGATTGCAGCAGGAATCGACTGCCTGGTTTTGCGGCACAAACCCGGCAGCTCGTCGATAGTAATCGCGATCCCGCGCATGCTGCGTACTTCGTTAAAACCCGGCACCACCTCCAGGCGAATCCCCAACTGCTCGTACAACTTGCGCTGCATGTGCTCAAGGTCAGCCAGACTCTTCAGGTTTTCCAGACGCTCAAGCAGGCGTTTCTCCTCCTGGCGGGTCAACGCCAGAATCCGCAGCTCGTCCGCCTGCAACAGTTCGCGCCCGCAATTGCAGGCACCGGGGGGACAAGGCTGACGAAGCGATAGCGTGGTACTCATGGTCGCAGCATACCGAGGCTTGTCCCGACTTTGCCATCACCCCTGGCAGGATTGGCGCATTTTTACCCCCGATTATGTTCAAACTCCCGACTGAGCAAATCCCTGAACGCGGGCAACACCGGATTTTCGTTATCGCGACGGGAAATCATGTGCAGGTCAGCATTCAGGGTCGCGTCGCGGAGCGGACGGAATACCACAGCGCCACTGTGCAGTTGCCGGGCCGAAGCCGGCACAATCGAAAGCCCCAGACCGGCCTGAACCATGCTGACAATGGCGTGGGTCTGGCCCAGATGATAGGCATACCGCGGCGTGACACCGCTCATGGCGAACAGCCCGACAATGCAGTCATAGAAGTAACGGCCTTCATCCGCGGCGTACATCACAAAAGGCTGATGATTAAGGTCCGCGAGGGCAATCGACGGCTGTGTGGTCAACGGATGCTCTGAGGGCAACACCACTAAGAGCGGTTCGCGATACACCAACTGCGCATCGAACACTTCTCGATCCCTGACCTGACGCACCAGGCCAATGTCGATCAGGTTCGCTGACAGCGCATCCAGCTGGGCATCGGAAACCATCTCCTTGAGGACGAACTTCACTTCCGGCATTTCAAAGGCAGCCTTGGCCAGCAACTGCGGCACCATGCTGTAAGCGCTGACGCCGGTAAACCCGAGGGTCAGCCTGCCCACTTCGCCGGAGGCCAGACGCCGCGCGGAATTTCCTGCCTGTTCGGAGAACGTCAGGATGTGTCGCGCATCGCGCAGAAAGCCCCGGCCAGCCGCCGTCAGGCGAACGCCACGGTTATTGCGCTCCAGCAGGACAATGCCCAACGAACGCTCAAGCAGCTGGATCTGTCGGCTTAATGGCGGCTGGGTCATATGCAGGCGTGTAGCGGCTCTGCCGAAGTGCAACTCTTCGGCGGCGGCCACAAAACATCGTAACTGGTGCAATTCCACGATTCAAAATCCGCATCAACCTATCCAGCATCTATGTTAGACGTATATCCACCAAGGCTCCTACTATCGGGGAAAGACAGAGTTACATCTTCTAACAAAAATAAAACGTCCCTACAGGAGACGCCCCATGCTTTCGAAATCCATTCCTCTGGACCAGGTCGAGGCGCAAGCCCGGGTCGGTCGCCATCGCTTTCTCATTCTTGCCCTGATCTTTATCGTTACCGTCATCAACTATGCCGACCGGGCCACCATGTCGATTGCGGGCACCGGGGTGGTCAAGGACCTGGGTCTGGATCCCATGATGCTCGGCGTGATTTTCTCCGCATTTGCCTGGGCATACGCGCTGGGCCAGATCCCGGGCGGCTGGTTGCTGGACCGGTTCGGTGCGCGGCGTGTTTATGGCTGCAGTCTGGTGCTCTGGTCTATCTTCACCATGCTGCAGGGCACTGTCGGCTGGATGGGCTTGATGGGCGCTTCGGCCGCCATCAGCCTGTTCGCCATGCGCTTCATGCTGGGGCTTGTTGAATCGCCGGCCTTCCCTGCCAATAACCGAATCGTTTCCTGCTGGTTCCCTACCAGCGAACGCGGCACAGCGTCAGCGTTGTTCAACTCCGCGCAATACATGGCAGTGGTGCTGTTCACGCCGTTGATGGCCTGGTTGACCCATTCGTGGGGCTGGGAACATGTATTTCTGTGGATGGGCGGCCTGGGCCTGGTGCTCAGCATGGTCTGGTTTGCCTTCTACCGCGAGCCCCACAGCGATAAAAACCTCAGCCCTCGGGAGCTGGAATACATGCGTGACGGCGGCGCACTGGTAGACCTGGAGCTGACCCGCACCACGAAAAAACCCAAAGCAAAGCTCAGCGAAATCAAGCAACTGTTCACCAGCCGCACCTTGTGGTCGATCTACCTCGGTCAATACTGCATCACCGCCCTCACCTACTTTTTCATCACCTGGTTCCCGATCTATCTGATCAAGGGACGCGGCATGACCATCATGGAAGCCGGTTGGGTTGCGGCGCTGCCCGCCATCTGCGGTTTCTCGGGCGGCGTATTGGGCGGCATGCTCTCTGACTGGATGATTCGTCGTGGCGTACACCCGTCAATCGCCCGCAAGACACCGTTCATGATCGGCATGTCGATGTCGACGATCCTGGTCTCGGCCAACTTCCTGGATGCCAACTGGATGGTCATCACGGTCATGGCCATCGCCTTCTTCGGCAAAGGGTTGGCGGCGGTGGGCTGGGCAGTGTTGTCTGATACCGCACCGAAAAACATGGTCGGCCTCAGCGGTGGCGTGTTCAACGGCATCGGCAATATTGCCGGGATCATCACACCACTGGTGATCGGCTACATCGTCGCGGTTACCGGTTCCTTTAACATTGCCCTGTGGTTCGTCGCGGCCCATGGCGTGCTGGGCCTTCTGTCTTATGGCCTGCTGGCCGGCCGGTTTGAACGGGTGGTGATTGTGGAGAAAGCTTCGGTTTGAAGTTACCAAACCTTTTGATTGAAATGCAGTTTCATGTGGGAGTCGGGCTTGCCCGCGGTAAGGCTGGAACCGATCTGAAGTGAACCGCTTCCGGCCTTATCGCGAGCAAGCTCGGCTCCCACGAGAATCACATTTCAGATTAATCTCTCAGCGCTTCTTCAAAAAACGCCACCAATGCCTGCAACCGCGCCGTACGATTTTTCCGGGAGCGCACCAGCAAGCTGACAGGCGCGCTATCGAACTCCCATCCCGGCAAGACCCGCACCAGAGCCCCACTCGCCAACGCCTCCTTGATGTCCCATTGAGAACGTAACACCAGGCCCAGGTCTTGCTCGGCCCAACGCCGGGCCACGCTGCCGTCATTGCTGAGCATTGCCGGTTCGATCCGCAGGGTGCGCCGCGTTGATTGCTTGCGCAGTTGCCAGAGGGTGACGTCTTCTTCATTTTCGCGAATGCAGATACACCGATGCTGCAACAGATCTTCGGCGGACTCAGGCATTCCGTATCGCTCAAGATACCTCGGGCTCGCGCACAACCAACGCTCGTTGTGGGCAAGAGTACGTACCACCCAGGAACTGTCGCTGACACTGCCGATATGAATCACTGCGTCGCAGTCGTGGCGGTCCGGCCAGGGTGTTTCGCGCAAATCCAGATGCACTCGCACGTCGGGGTGCAGTCGGGCGAAACGTGCCAGTAACGGCGCGATCCGCGACCGGCCATAACCGAACGGCGCTGCCAGTCTCAGCGTGCCGCTCAGTTGATCATCGGCCTGCTTGAAATCCTCCGGCAGTGCTTCCAGTTGCTCCAGCAGCAAGGCGCTTTGTCGGGCAAAACGCTCACCCTCGGCGGTCAGGCTCAAACGTCGGGCAGTCCGGTTCGCGAGGCTGATTCCCAGCAATCCTTCCAGCTTGCGCAGACGCATGGAGAGCGCCGGAGGCGAGACATTCATGCTTCTGGCTGCCGCGCTGAGGGATTCAGAACGGGCAAGCGTCACTGCCAGACGCAAATCTTCGATGGCAATCATTCAATTTCACTTAATGATAAATGCCATCGTATTGAAGCACAGACTTACGTTTAAGACGTAGATTGGCGACACACACAGCTAACATGAGCCATGACCATGCCGACACTTCAGACCCTGGACACACCCGCCGCGGTCATCGACATCCCCCGCATGCAGCGCAACATCCAGCGCATGCAGCAACGGATGGACACGCTGGGCGTCCGCCTGCGCCCGCATGTGAAAACCAGCAAATGCCTGGCCGTCATCGACGCCCAGCGCGGGGCCGGAGCACAAGGCATCACAGTGTCCACGTTGAAAGAAGCCGCGCACTGTTTCTCCCATGGCATCGATGACATTCTTTACGGCGTGGCCATGGCACCGGGAAAATTGCAGCAGGCACTTGAGTTACGGCTGAAAGGTTGTCGCTTGAGCATCGTGACTGACAGTCTGGTCGGCGCCCAGGCCATCGTCAGCTTTGGCAGAGAACATGGGCACCGCTTCGAGGTCTGGATCGAAATCGACAGCGACGGCCATCGCTCTGGACTGAAAATCGAGGATCCGACGCTGCTGCATGTTGCGCGCACGCTTCATGAAGGAGGCATGCAACTGCTCGGTGTCATGACCCACGCCGGTTCAAGTTACGAGCTGGACAATCCCGAAGCATTGCAGGCCATGGCCGAACAGGAACGTCGGGCCTGCGTAATGGCTGCGCAAAAGCTCCGTGCGCAAGGGCTGCCCTGCCCCGAAGTCAGCATCGGCTCGACGCCGACCGCGCTGTCAGCCACCAGCCTTGAAGGCGTGACGGAAGTTCGTGCGGGGGTTTATGTATTTTTTGATCTGGTGATGCTTAACGTTGGCATCTGCCAGCCAGATGAACTGGCCCTGAGCGTGCTGACCACGGTTATTGGTCATCAGGAGGAAAAAGGCTGGATCATCACCGACGCGGGCTGGATGGCTATGAGTCGGGATCGTGGTACCCAAAAGCAGAAACGCGACTTCGGTTATGGACAGGTCTGCACCGAAAGCGGTGACTGGATTGAAGGTGCGGTGTTTGAAGGGGCCAATCAGGAGCACGGGATTGTCAGTACCTGCGAAGCTGACATCACCGATCGCTATCCGATTGGCAGCCGCCTGCGCATTCTTCCTAACCATGCGTGCGCGACAGGCGCGCAGTTTCCGGAATATCAGGCGGTTGATGCCGAAGGTCGGGTGCAGGTTTGGGGGCGGTTGTATGGGTGGTGATATGTGTTTGGCCTTCGCTGGATGTACACAATTTTCTTGTGTACATATCCGTTATTCGGTAATGGCTGGTATTGGTTGCGCTTTTACAGCGCGTCACTTTTGAACATCCGGAAGCCGGCCCACACAAAAGTAACCAAAAGGCTCTTGCCCCACCACTCGGCACCTCGCTGTCGCTCGGTGTACCCGCCCGCAGATCCTGAACCGTGGGCCGCCGCAACGGGCCATCCATGGCCCAATGCGGCTAACCCGGCGTCCTGCCCCTCTTCAACTCAAGAGCACCCCACGCTTCAGAATCTGCGTTCGGCCAGCGTGGTTTAACGGGGCGCCTAAGATCAAAATCAAAAGCGCGGCGGCCTGACAGCCGACCTGATGTGTGAACTTACCGATATTTTGTAGGAGCTGCCGAAGGCTGCGAAGCGGTGTGTCAGATGAAGAATGCGTTGGCTGTCGGGACGTCTCGCGAACAAGTTCGCTCCTACCGATCCGAGGCAACCCCACCGGGGGGTTCTCGCCCCCGCTCTGCTTTTGATCTGCTCTGCTTTTGATTTTGATCTTAAGCGCCCCGTTAAACCACGTCGGCCGGAATTCGATATTGCTGTGTGGGGTGAACCGGCAGGGATGCCGGTTTAGCCGCCTCAGGCCATGGATGGCCGGTGGCGGCGGCCCCACGCAGCAATGTCGGATTACGGGCATGCCGAGCGACAGCGAGGCACCCAGTGGTGGGGCAAGAGCCTTTTGGTTACTTTTGGCTGGGCCGGCTTCCGGCTGTTCAAAAGTGACGCGCTGTAAAAGCGCAACCAATACCAGCCGTCACCAAATAACGGATATGTACACAACCAAAACTACCCCACCTTACGCCCCTGCACCGGATAACCCGGATCGGTATAGCCATGGGTCGACGTATGCCCCGGCACCACAAGGCTGTCCACCAGCTTCTCATCGTCCGGACCCAGCTCCAGGCTCAACGCATCCATATATGTATCCCAATGCGCCTCAGTCCGGGGCCCGGCGATCGCGGCGCTGATCAGCTTGTTCTTCAAGACCCAGGCCAGCGCGAATGCAATAGATGTAGTGCCCCGCTCAGCCGCATGTCCGGCGATCGTCTGAGCGATTTTCAGCGACTCGGGACGCCACTCGGTCTGCTGCAAACGCTTGTCACCGCGGGCCGCTCGGGAGTCTGCCGGAATGTCTGCATCAACCCCGTACTTGCCGCTCAACACCCCCCGCGCCAACGGGCTGTAAGACACAACACCCAATCCGTACTGCTCGGCCGCCGGCAATTGCTCCACCTCCGCACTACGGTCGACGATGTTGTACAGCGGCTCACTCGCCAACGGCCGTTCGATACCCAACTGATCAGCGATACGAACCATCTCGGCAATGCGCCAGCCATGGAAATTGGAAACGCCGTAATAACGGATCTTGCCCTGACGAATCAGATCGCCGATGGCCCGAACCCCCTCTTCCATCGGCGCATCAGTCAGCGCCCGGTGGAAATACAGCACGTCGATATAGTCGGTACCCAAACGTTTCAGGCTGGCTTCAACGGACTGCATGATCCATTTGCGCGACTGGCCCTGCTCGTTTGGCCCTTGGGTCCGGGGTGTGGGGTAACCGAACTTGGTCGCCAGTACCCAACTGTCGCGTTGCGGGGCAATGGCACGGCCTACGACTTCTTCAGAACCACCGGCATGATAGGCGTCGGCTGTATCGAGAAAATTGACGCCCTGTTCGAACGCCTTGTCGATGATGCGTTTAGACGTTGGCTCATCCGTTTCGCCGCCAAACATCATGGCGCCCAGGCACAGGGGGGAGACTTTCAGAGCGCTGCGGCCCAGATATCGGTAGTCCATAAGGTCCTCTCGAGAATGGCTGAAATACACATTCAGCCCATCCTAAAGAACCGGGGATTATTGAGTAAGCCCGAAAAGCGAGATGCAGTCATGAGCAATATTCATGTGTTCAGCCGTAAGGCATCGACCACGATTGCCAAGGCCCGGGAGCTTTGACGGCGACTGGCGTAATACAGATGCAGGCCCGGAAAAGTCGGAAACCAGTCCTCCAGCACCCAGTTCAAACGACCCGCATCGACGTGCGGCTGTGCCAGGTCTTCAGGCATATAGGCCAGACCACCGCCATCAATGGCGGCCTGAAGTATCTGATACACACCGTTGAAGGTCAGTTGCCCGTCTACGCGGATCTGCAACTCATCTTTGCCATTCGCCAGTTCCCAGGCATAACAACCGCCATGGGTCGGCAGGCGCAGGTTGATGCAGTTGTGCTGATGCAGATCATCGGGTTTGAGCGGCATGGCGCGGTTTGCGAGATAGGACGGCGCGCCCACGATGGACATGCGCATGTCCGGTGCAATACGTACCGCGATCATGTCCTTGGCGACCTGATCGCCGAGCCGCACTCCGATGTCGTAACGCTGAGCGACGATGTCCGTCAGACCGTAATCGGTAATGATCTCGACTTTGAGGTCGGGGTACATCGGCAGGACTTTCGCCAGCCTCGGCCAAAGAACCGTGTTGGCGCTGTGGTCGGTGGCGGTAATACGGATAGTGCCGCGCGGCTTGTCCCGCATGCCCGTTACTTCGGCCAGATCAGCATCTATTTCTTCAAATCGCGGCGCCAGGCTTTCGAACAGCCGCTCACCTGCTTCGGTAGGTGCCACGCTGCGGGTGGTGCGAGTCAGCAACCGTACGCCGAGCCGGGTCTCCAGAGAGCGAATGGTATGACTCAAGGCGGACTGAGAAACCCCAAGCTGGGCCGCCGCGCGAGTAAAGCTCCTTTCACGGGCCACCGCGATGAATGCCAGCAAATCGTTGTAACTGTCCCGCGCCATTCATGAGCCCTCGTCATCTAATGACTGGATTAAACCAGCTATCGCTTAATCGCCCACGCTATTTGTTTGCAAGATGTATCGGGACACCCACGTCCGAATAGGCGTCAAGCGCCCGTACACATGGGTTAAGAGGGGATTGATGAGCTCAGTTCAGGTGTGTATTGCGATCTTTGCGCGTAGTCCTGCAAGACTCTGCCGACTAACGTCACAGCTCTCGCACACCTTCTCCAAGCCACCACGAATTCATGAGCAGAATGCATAACTGTTAGCGAGCAGAAACCGCAAACTTTCTACGCAAGCGGCGAGTCGTAACTTTGACTTGTACGAAATTGACCTCCACGAAACAAGCCCCAGCCGGACCAGGCCTGAAGGCGCAAAGACGCCCGGCACTAGCGAACTTGATGACAAGGTGTCGATACGGACGCCGCTGCCAAGCCACTGCTGAATTCGCAGCCATCCCCGTGCATAGGGGAACAAAATAATGGACGACCGTGACCTCATGAAAATAACCAGACGCAAATTCCTGATCGTGGGCGCGGTGACCGCGACCACGGCCGTACTTCCCCCGTTTATTTCCGCCCTGGCATCGGCGGCCAACCAGATGGCTCGCCCGGTCCGCGCACCGGTTTCACTTGAAGTGAATGGCGTGGCTCGACAACTGGATCTGGATACCCGCACCACGTTACTCGACGCTCTGCGCGAGCACTTGCATCTGACGGGCACCAAAAAAGGCTGTGACCATGGCCAGTGCGGTGCCTGCACCGTGATCGTCAACGGCAAACGCGTCAACTCATGCCTGACCCTCGCGGTCATGCAGCAAGGCTCGAAAGTGACCACGGTCGAAGGCCTGGGCACGCCCGACAAATTGCACGCGATGCAGGCCGCTTTCATCAAGCACGATGGCTTCCAGTGCGGCTATTGCACACCGGGGCAAATCTGTTCTGCAGTGGCTGTCCTAGATGAGATTCGTCAGGGTATCCCCAGCCACGTGAGCCAGAGCCTGACTGACCGTCCGCAACTGATCGCCAGTGAATTCCAGGAACGCATGAGCGGCAATATCTGCCGCTGCGGTGCGTACTCCAACATCATTGCCGCCATCAGCGAAGTCGCGGAGGTGAACGCATGAGGCCTTTTACTTATGTACGGGCGCAGTCGCCCGCCGAAGCGGCGGCACAGGCTGCACAGACCGAAGGGGCCAAGTTCATCGCTGGCGGGACCAACCTGCTGGACTTGATGAAGCTGGAAATCGAAACCCCGATGCACCTGATCGACGTCAATGACCTTGCACTGGATCGTATAGAAGCGACGCCCGAAGGCGGCCTGCGGATCGGCGCACTGGTGCGCAACACCGATCTGGCCGCTGACGCCCGGGTGCGCAAGGATTACGGCTTGCTCTCCCGAGCATTGCTGGCCGGCGCTTCCGGGCAATTGCGCAACGCTGCGACCACGGCGGGCAACCTGCTGCAGCGAACCCGTTGCCCGTATTTCTACGACACCAATCAGGCCTGCAACAAACGCCATCCGGGCAGTGGTTGCGCAGCGATTGGCGGGGTCACGCGGCAACTGGGGATTATCGGTGTGAGCAGCGCCTGCATCGCCACCCATCCGAGCGACATGGCCATCGCCATGCGGGTACTGGATGCCCAGGTTGAGACCGTACGCCCGGACGGCACCACCCGGGTCATTCCCATCGCCGACTTTCATCGGCTGCCCGGCAATACGCCTAACATCGAAACATCGCTGGCAGCCAACGAATTGATCACCGCCGTTACCCTGCCCGCGCCGATTGGCGGCACCCACATCTATCAGAAAGTTCGTGACCGGGCGTCTTACGCGTTCGCGCTGATTTCAGTTGCTGCGGTGATTCAAAGCAACGGCAAAGGCCGCGTCGCGCTGGGCGGTGTTGCACCTAAACCCTGGCGCGTTGAAGACGCTGACTCGCTGATGCCCGACGGTGCCAAGGCGGTCATGGCCAAGCTACTGTCTGGCGCCACGCCGACCCACGAAAATGAATTCAAGGTCACGCTTGCCGAGCGCACGCTGGCTTCGGTCATGGCGCAAGCGAGGGCTACCTCATGAAATTTGATACCCCGGCCAGCACCAACCCCATCGACCAGCTCAAAGTGGTCGGCAAAGCAACGCCGCGCATTGACGGCAAACTGAAAACAACCGGCCAGGCGCACTACGCCTATGAACATCACGACGTCGTGCCGAATCAGGCTTATGGCTATGTGGTGACCTCCGCCATTGCCAAGGGCCGTATCGGTTCAATGAATCTGGAGGCCGCCAACGCAGCGCCGGGTGTCATCGGGATCGTTACCGCAGCCAGCGCGGGCAAACTTGGCAAAGGCAAATACAACACCGCCACACTGCTCGGCGGCCCCGAGATCCAGCACTATCATCAGGCGATCGCGCTGGTGGTGGCAGAGTCCTTCGAGCAGGCACGCACCGCTGCGCAACTGGTGCAGGTCGAGTACCTGCGCACTAACGGCAAATACGATCTGGGCGGCGACCTGAATGCAGCCGTGAAGCCTGAAGGTGAATCACCCGATACCGCACGCGGCGACTTTGCCGGTGCATTCAGTTCGGCGGCGGTGCAATTCGATGCGACCTATACAACCCCGGATCAGTCCCACGCAGCCATGGAACCGCATACCTCCATGGCGACCTGGGAAGGCGAAAAGCTGACCCTGTGGACGTCCAACCAGATGATCGCCTGGAGCGTTGGCGATATCGCTACCACGCTGGGCATGGCCAAGGAAAATGTGCGTCTGGTCTCGCCTTATATCGGCGGTGGCTTCGGCGGCAAACTGTTCATCCGCTCTGATGCGATCCTTGCTGCGCTGGGTTCTCGGCAGTGCGGCCGTCCGGTCAAGGTCGCGCTGGCCCGCCCGCAGATCATCAACAACACCACGCACCGCCCGGCCACTATTCAGCGGATCCGCATCGGCGCAGGTCAGGATGGGAAGATCACTGCGATTGCCCACGAAGGCTGGTCCGGTGATCTGGCGGGTGGCGGTGTAGAGAACGCCGTACAGCCCACCCAGTTTCTATATGCCGGTGAAAACCGCATGACCGCCATGCGCCTCGCCACGCTGGACCTGCCGGAAGGCAATGCCATGCGTGCACCGGGGGAAACGCCGGGGTTGATGGCGCTGGAAATTGCCATGGACGAGATGGCGGAGAAGCTCAACATGGACCCTATTGAGTTCAGGGTCCTGAACGATACTCAAGTCGATCCTAACAATCCGCAGCGGCCCTTCTCGCAACGTAACCTGATCCAGTGCCTGCAAACCGGTGCCGAGCGCTTTGGCTGGAACAAACGCAACCCGCGTCCCGGCATGCAGCGCGAAGGCAACTGGCTGATTGGTATGGGCGTCGGCTGCGCCTATCGCAACAACCTCCTGCTCAAATCCGGCGCCCGGGTACGTCTGGGGAGCAACGGTAAGGTCACGGTCGAAACCGACATGACGGACATCGGTACTGGCAGCTACACGATCATTGCCCAGACCGCGGCAGAAATGATGGGCGTGACGCTGGATGACGTGGTGGTGCGTCTGGGTGATTCGGACTTCCCGGTGTCAGCGGGTTCCGGCGGCCAGTTCGGTGCCAACTGCTCGACTGCCGGGGTTTACGCGGCCTGCGTGAAGTTGCGTGAAGCCGTCACCCAACGCCTGGGTTACACCGCCAACGATGCGGTTTTCACGGAGGGTCAGGTGCAGTTCGCAGGACGTAGCGTTCCGCTGGGTCAGGCTGCGCGTAACGGCGAGCTGGTGGCCGAGGACTCCATCGAGTTTGCGGAACTCGCCAAGAAGTACCAGCAATCCACCTTCGGCGCGCACTTCGTTGAAGTTGCCGTCAACATGGCCACAGGGGAAACCCGTGTAAGGCGAATGCTGGCTGTTTGTGCAGCAGGTCGCATTCTCAATCCCACATCTGCCCGCAGCCAGGTGATTGGGGCGATGACAATGGGCGTCGGCGCAGCGCTGATGGAAGAGCTTGCCGTGGACAAACGACTGGGGTTTTTCGTCAATCACGATCTGGCGGGATACGAGGTGCCGGTACATGCCGACATTCCCGAGCAGGAAGTGATTTTCCTCGACGAAACCGACCCGATGTCATCGCCCATGAAAGCCAAGGGCGTAGGCGAACTGGGCTTGTGCGGCGTGAGCGCGGCGATTGCCAACGCGATTTACAACGCGACTGGGGCAAGGGTTCGGGAGTATCCGATTACCTTGGACAAAGTCCTGAAATCTTTGCCTGAGATGATTTAGGCAAACAGATACACGTTTCTCTGCAGGAGCTGCCGAAGGCTGCGATGGCGATGTGTCAGGACCAATGCTTTCGCAGCCTTCGGCAGCTCCTACAGGGAACGTGTTTCGAGTCAGGCAATCGCGTTTGCAATCCTGTGGGAGCGAATTCATTCGCGAAGGCGGTAGTTCAGGCGTTACATCTGCAGCGTATGCACCCGTCTCTTCGCGAATGAATTCGCTCCCACGAAAAACCGTGCAGTCAGGTGTTTTGGCGGTGAAAATACATTTCTGTGGGAGCGAATTCATTCGCGAAGGCGGTAGTTCAGGCGGTACATCTGCAGCGTATGCACCCGTCTCTTCGCAAATGAATTCGCTCCCACCAGGTTTTGCGCTTGCGGGCAAATATCGACGCCTCTACGTCAGATATCATTCAGATCATGGCCCTGCGTGATCAAACCTCACTGCGCCCTACCCCATTCGCCACCCTGATCACATCCGCCATCACCGCAATAGCGATCTCCGCTGGAGTTTTACTGCCCAGGTTCAAGCCGATCGGCGCGTGAATACGCTGCAACTGCGCCTCTTCCAGACCACCAATACGCACCAGCCGCTCCATGCGTTTTTCACTGGTGCGCCGCGAGCCCATGGCGCCGATGTAAAAGGCGTCGGTTCGCACGGCCTCCATCAGCGTCAGATCGTCCAGTCGCGGATCGTGGGTCAGTGCAACCACCGCTGTGGCAGCGTGGCAGCCACCTTCGGCGATGAACACCGACGGCAGCACCTCGCGGATTTGCACGCCTGCCATAGCGAACCCTGCAATGACCTCAGCACGTGGATCACAGAGAATCACTTCGTAGCCCAAGGCCACAGCGAAACTGGCGCAGAACTCCGCCACGGGAGACAGCCCGGCAAGAATCAGCCGATACACGGCCCCGACTCTGATAAACACTTGATCATCCAGCACTGAAACCCGCGCCTCTTCCATGCTCGCCGGGCGAATATCGCGTTCGGTGCCGTGCAGGCGCACGCTCCTTATCGCCAACGCTCGCCCAGCGAGAGCGTGATCTATCGCTGCCAGATGTGTCTCGCTGTCTTTGCCTGGTTCAAGGTACTCGACCAGAACATCCAGTACACCGCCGCAGGGCAATGCCAGATTGGGTGCCAGTCCGCCGTCGCCGTAGCGAACGATCTGATTCACCTGCGGAAAATACCGTGCAGCCAGTCGCTCGAGGAAATCATCCTCGACGCAGCCCCCCGAAAGCGAGCCGCGATGCTCCCCCGTCGATAACGCCACCAACATCGCCCCCGGCCCTCGCGGTGCAGAACCGAAGGTCGAGAGGACCGTGCAGAGCCAGATCGGCTTGCCGGACGCGAGCCAGTCACGGGCTTGCTGAATGACCTGCAAATCAAGCTGCTTCATCGTTAAAACATCCAACCCTGCGCCGCTTGAAATAAAAAAGGCCACCCCTCAACGGAGTAGAACCGAGGTGGCCTGGATAACTGGGGATCGATCTTCGGATCAACGGATATTCCGGTATTCTTGCTCGCTCACCTGCTCCATCCAGTTCACCACCTTACCGTCCAACGCTTCGGCAATGGCGACATGGGTCATGCCGGTGTTGGCGGCTGCACCGTGCCAATGCTTGACGCCGGGCGGAATCCACACGGTGTCACCGGCCTTTATTATCTGAATGGCCTTGCCTGATTCCTGCACTAGCCCCGTTCCCGCGGTGACGATCAGGGTTTGCCCCAACGGATGCGTATGCCAGGCAGAGCGGGCACCCGGTTCGAACGTCACCGTCGCACCACTTACCCTGGCAGGCTCACTGCCCTTGAACGGCGCATCAATCCGCACTGCGCCGGTAAAAAAGTCCGCCGGGCCCTTGACCGAAGGCTGTGATCCGTTAGGCGTAACGGTGACCGGAATCGCCTCCGCGTGGGACTCGAACGCGACTAGCGAGAGCGATAAAGCAGCAGCTGCAAGTGTTCTCATGATGACCTCACTGGAATGTATTCAGCTCTAAACAGTGGATTCGAGCGCCGCAACCTCAGCCTTGAGCACCACGACTTGCAAAGACTTCTTTCAACACCGGCACTGCCGACATTGCCTTTGGCCAACCGGTGTAGAACGCCAGATGCGTCACCACTTCAGCCGCCTGTTCGCGGGTCAGACCGTTGTCCATGGCGCGGTTGAGATGGAACGGCAGCTGTGCCGCCTGGCCCTGAGTAATCAATGCAGCAACGGTCACCAGGCTGCGATCCCGCGCCGTCAGGCTGGTTTGTCGCCACAGGTCTGCAAACAGCACGTCATCGGTGAAGCGCCCGAGCTCCGGGGCTACATCTGCCGTCGCAGCAGCAACAGCTGCTTTACGCCTGGCTTCGCTGGCGGGGTCCAGAGTCAGCGGCTCAGTGGCCGGTGGCACGATGTGGTCTGCAGGAATGCCCCGCTCGTCAAAGACCTTTTTCGCCACGCCCACCGCGGACATCGCGTTCGGCCAACCGGAATAGAACGCAAGGTGGGTAATCAACGCGCTGATTTCGCTTGGCTTGAGACCGTTGTCGAGACCCAGTTTCACGTGGCTGGTCATCTGGGCGGTCTGTCCGCCGGCCACCAGCGCAGACAGGGTGATCAGGCTACGATCACGAGGCGACAGTTCCTTGCGCTTCCAGACTTCGCCGAACAGTAACTCAGTGGTGTATTGATAAAGCTGAGGCGTGACTTCCAGGACATCAGGCGATGGCTTTGGGTCAGGCCTGGCTCTGGATTCGCTGCCGTCGGATGCAGCAGCGAAAAATAGAGTGGCGAACGCGGTTGCTAGCAGCTTCATGCATGGGCCTTTCAAGTAGATGAATGTACCCGGGATCTGGCCCCGGCGGGTAAATGATCCTTGGACGTTAAAGCACTGAAAGGACCAGAACTATGGGCGATAACCGCATGCAACGATGAGTGGAATTCACCAATACTTTTCAAGGCTGGTAGCGCAACGCATCAACCACCAGAGAAAATGCCAGCGAGGCATGACGCCGGTTCGGGTAATACAGGTGATAGCCCGCGCATGGCTGACACCAATCGTCGAGCACAGCCACCAATCGGCCGTCTTCGATGAACGGTGCCGCCCGGTCTTCCGGCAGATAAGCCAGCCCAAGACCCGCCACTGCCGCATCCAGCCGCATGAAAATGCTGTTGAAGGTCAGTTGCCCTTCCACCCTAACCTTGACCTCGCGGCCATCCTTTTCGAAGTCCCAGACAAACAGTTCGCCATGGGTCGGAAAACGAATGTTGATGCAGTTGTGCCCGGCGAGGTCCTGCGGGACTTCAGGTCGCGGATGCCTGAGAAAATAATCCGGTGAACCCACGATGACCCAGCGCAGATCAGGACTGATCCGCACGGCAATCATGTCCTTGGCGACCCGTTCGCCCAGTCGCACACCAATGTCGAAGCGCTCGGCGACGATATTGGTCAGGCCGGAATCGATATTGACCTCGACATTGATGTCCGGGTACTGCGGCAACAGTTTCTGCAACGCCGGGGCAATGATCGAGATGGCCGCGTGCTCACTGGCCGTAATGCGGATGGTGCCAGCGGGCGTTTCGCGTTGATCGCTCAACATCGCCAACTCCGAAGTGATCTCATCGAAGCGAGGCTTCAGCGTGCGCAGCAACCGCTCACCGGCCTCGGTCGGTGAAACACTGCGGGTAGTGCGCGTCAGCAAGCGCAACCCCAGCCGCGCTTCGAGATTGCGGATGGTATGGCTCAAGGCCGACGGGCTGACACCCAGTCTGGCGGCAGCCTTGGTAAAACTGCGATCGGTCGCAACAGCGGCAAAGGCGAAGAGATCGTTGAAGTTTTCCTGCTGCATTCGGGGTTCCGTTTTCTGAGGCATCTGGAGTGCCGAAGCTGGCAAGTCAGTTCAATTAAAGCATCCGGGATTGTCACGACTCACTGTTCCGACATCGGCTGTTCCACCATCGGCGTAAAGCTGGCGAAGGTCAGGCTTGCACAGGACTCAATCAACGCGCTGACGATCTCGGTCATCGGCTCACTGGAAAAATGCGCAGTCATTTCTGTCGCGCTGGACCAGTAGCCGCTCATGATCCACACATCGTCTCGACTGGAGCTACGAATCAACGAATAACCCAGACAGCCCTGAATGTGTTGAATACGTGCGACGCAGGCTTGCAGGTGTTGCTCAAGCTGTGAGTCAGCCTCGGGACTGGTCCGGATTTCCAGGGTGTTGACGGCAGTTATGCTCATGACTTTCGTTCCTGCGCCCGCTTAAGACGGGGTGGAAGTTAACCAGCAGGTAAGACCATGACTATAGGGCCATGTCTACTTACACTCTTGAGCCGGTTTCATTAATCCACAGCAACAGCGTTGCTCAAGATGCCTCCAGCCGTTGGCTCCAGGCTCTCGGTAAGGGTCTCATGGGAAAAAGCCTAACGTCATTCCAGACTGTAAAAAGCTACAGCCCTCATGGGATATGAGCTTTAGCCATGCCCGCAACGAACAATCAAAACAACCGGCTGCCGAAGGGATGATCTTTGGCGTCGCGTTGATCAGAGGTACTCACGCGCTGGTAAAACATCAAGTCAGCGGCCACCCGCGATGAGCGGGATACATTTTGCAATCATTGCAAGCAAGCATACCTCCTGCATTGAGGCGCATTTCTGTAGCCCCGGTGTCCATGGCACCGCGCTGTCTCCCGGCAAACACAAGACTTGTAGGAGCTGCCGAAGGCTGCGACCGCGGTGTGTCAGGAGAAATGCTTCGCAGCCTTCGGCAACTCAAGCAGAAAATGCATTTCATCCAGTAGTTTGCATGTTGTTTGATGAGGGCTGCCTGAGGTCGTCGCCAGGCTAAAACCCCGCCGCGTGCCCATCCCGGCGGCTATCACTGGCCGCCACATAACCGTGGTCCGCATCCTCCGACAATCGCCAGATAAACTGCCCCGAACCGAAATCCATGTACGGGTCCTCCACCGACTTCAGGCGATGCCCCAAATCCCGCAAACCCTCCACCGTAGCGTTCGCCAGGGTATCTTCCAGATCCACCGAAAAATCCCGATTCACCTTCCAGCGTGGTGCATCACAGGCGGCCTGAGGCTGCTGGTTGTAATCCAGCATTCGCACCAGCGTCTGCACATGCCCCTGCGGCTGCATGTCCCCGCCCATCACCCCGAAACTCATCTGCGGCTGGCCGTCTTTGGTCAGGAAAGCCGGAATAATCGTATGGAACGGCCGCTTGCCCGGTGCAACTACATTGGCCGACTTCGGATCACTGGAAAAACCAGCGCCACGGTTCTGCAAACTGATCCCGTACTCAGGCACCACAATCCCCGAACCAAAGCCCATGTAATTGGACTGAATGAACGAAATCATCATGCCGTTTTCATCCGCCGCGCTCAGGTACACCGTGCCCCCGCTGCGTGGCATGCCGAAGCCCGGATCACTGGCCTTATCCAGATTGATCAGCTTGGCGCGACTTTCCAGGTAAGCCTCATCGAGCATCCGCTCCGGCGTTACGTCCATGCTCTTGGGATCGGCCACATACTGATAGATATCGGCAAACGCCAGCTTCATGGCTTCAATCTGCAAATGCTGCGACTGTGCCGAATCCAGCGGCAGCGAGCCGACGTCGAAGCGCTCCAGAATCCCCAGCGCGATTAACGCCGCAATACCCTGCCCGTTTGGCGGGATCTCATGCACGTCATAACCCCGGTAGGATTTCGAGATCGGCTTGACCCACTCCGGCTGATAGTTGCGCAAATCATCCAGCGTTAAAGAGCCGCCAGTCTGCCGGGCAAAACCCACAATGGCTTCAGCAATCTGGCCCTCATAAAACGCCCGACCACCTTGTTGGCCGAGCAGGCGCAAGGTCCGCGCGGCGTTCTTAAACACGAACTTCTCACCGATGCGCGGCGCGCGCCCGCCGGGCATGAAAGTCTCGGCAAAACCGGGCTGGGTATTCAGCAACGGCACAGCTCCCGACCATTTATGGGCTACGGTCGGCGCAAGCGTCACACCGCGCTCGGCAACCTGCGCAGCGGGCTCCAGAATGTCAGCAAATGGCAGCTTGCCGAAACGCTCATGCAAAGCAGCCCAGCCCGCCACAGCACCCGGCACCGTCACCGAATCCCAGCCACGTGCCGGGCGCTTGGCATGACCCGCGCCATCTTCGCCATAACGCCCGCGAAAGTGCTCCAGATCCCAGGCCTGCGGCGCCGGGCCGGAAGCGTTCAGGCCATGCAATTGTTCACCGTCCCAAAGGATTGCAAACGCGTCGCTGCCCAGCCCATTGGACACAGGCTCCACTACCGTGAGCATTGCGGCAGCGGCAATCGCTGCGTCTACCGCGTTACCGCCAGCAAGCAGAGTATTCAGCCCTGCCTGAGCGGCCAGCGGGTGAGACGTCGACACCACGTTGCGGGCGAACAACGGGATCCGGGTAGTCGGATAAGGGTTTTGCCAATCGAAAGCCATGAGCGCTCCTTGATTCAGTCTTTACGTTGTCGCCGGGCGGCGCCCGGCTCCCAGAAAATCACGCGATGCTGTAGGGCTCGCACGCTTTGCGCGCCGCACAGGCCGATCAGCGCCAGCAGGATCAGGCCGCTGAACATCGTTGCCATGTTCATGCTCACCGAGCTTGAGGCGATCAGGTAACCCAGCCCGCTTTGCGACGAGAGAAACTCGCCGACGACCGCACCGATCAGCGCCAGTGAGATACCGATCTGCAAACCGGCGAAGACTTCCCCCGCCGCTGCCGGAAACTTCACATGCAGCAGCAGATACAACCGCGATGCCGAAAACGCCCGGCAGGCGTCCAGCAACTCCGGGTCGGTACGGCGGATGCCATTCACCGTATTGACGAACAGCGGGAAGAAGCACACCAGAGTCACGAGGACGATCTTTGAAGCGATGCCAAAGCCGAACCAGACCAGGATGATCGGCCCCAGCGCAACTTTCGGCGTGGCCTGCAGGCCAATCAGCAGCGGGTAGACAAAGCGTTCGAAGGTTCGCGATTCAGCCAGTACTGCACCGAGAACAATGGCCAGTACCGAACCCAGCACATAACCACTCAACGTCTCGATGACGGTCGACGCAATGTGCGGCCACAAGGTCCCGTCAGCGAACCCGTTGGCCAGTGCGCGATAGACCGCCAACGGCGGTGGCAGCAGATAATCGGAAATTCCCAGCCAGCGTACGCTCTGGTCCCAGACCAGAATCAGCACTGCCAGACTGGTCAGTGGATACAAAAACGGCACTAATTTACGCATGGCTGAAGTGGCTCCGCAGGTGATGACACAGCGCGGCAAACTGCGGATCGTTGAGAGTATCCAGGGTTCGCGGGCGCGGCAGAGGAATCGTCAGCTCATCAATAATGGTGCCGGGTGACGGCGACATCACCAGCACCCGGTCGGCGAGAAACACCGCCTCCTGAATGCTGTGAGTGATGAACAGCACGGACTTGCGGTGTACGCTCCAGATACGTTGCAACTCCAGCGTCAGCGCCTCACGGGACATGGCATCCAGCGCCGCGAACGGCTCATCCATCAACAGCATCTGCGGATCGTGCAATAACATCCGGGCAATACCGACCCGTTGCTGCATGCCCCCGGACAGCTCGAACGGGTAGTCGTTGGCAAACGCCTGTAGACCCACCAGTTCCAGCAATTGCACCGCCCGCTCTCGGGATTCAGCCATGGGCAACCCGAGGGTTTTCGCGGGCAACAGCACGTTATCCATGACCGACTTCCACGGCAGCATATTGGGTTTCTGGAACACCACGCCGCTTTGCCGACTTGGCCCCTGTACCTCACGCCCCGCCAATTCGATGCGACCGCTGGAAACGGGCAACAAACCCGCTGCAAGTTTCAGCAAGGTGGATTTGCCGCATCCCGATGGCCCCAGCAACGCGACAAACTCGCCATCAGCAACATTCAGGTCGATGTTGCTTAACGCCTGAATATGCCCGCGCCGGGTCTCATAGGTCAGCCCTACTTGCTGCAGGCTCAGTGCAGCACTCATCGCGCAGAACTCCTGGCAGCAACAGCCCGGTCCAGAAACGCCAGCACCCTGCCCCAGCTGTGCTGGTTGGCCAATGCGTTGGCCGCAGGCGTGCCGCCGCCACTGATCAACACCCTGGCCACCGGATGCAGGCGGGCAATCATCGTGGTCGGCACGTACGGGAAGCCAATGGCGTGTCCGGCGCCCTGATTGAGCACATGCTCAACAGGCCAGGCATGACCCCGTGCGTGCAGGTCTGCCTCGATTTCGGCGCTGTAGGCGGCTGAAGGCCAGAAACCATCATCGTCACCGGAGATCAGCAACAACGGGCCGTTGATGTTCTCCACCGGAATACGCGCCCTGGCAACGGACGGTGCATCCTGTTGCACCGCGACAAACGCCGGAGCTTGACGGATCGGCGCGCCAGCCGGCTCCGCCACGTCGAACGGGCGCCAGTCGACCCGCGGGTTGTTTTGCCAGACGTTGGTCAGCGGCTGTCCTTGCCAGGTCCAGGCATTCGCGTCCCGGGGTTGCTCCGGTCTACCGGCGCGCAGAGTACCGTGGACCACTGAACTCGGCACGTAGCCGATGACAGCACTGACCAATCCCGGAAAATACGACCCCAGCAGCAGCGCCAACTCAGCGCCCCGGGACAACCCTGCAACGGCAATAAAGCCGTCCTTGGGCTTGAGCGTATTGGCCACCCACTCCAGCGCCTGCTGAAAATACTCCAGCGGTGTGTCGCTGATGTGCTCGGGACGACCCGGCGCCTTGAAATAGCCCAGTGCCAACGCCGTATAGCCATGGGCAGCATAAAGCGCGGCCCGCTGTTGCGGTGTACCACCGCCCGAGCCGTTCAGCACAACCACTGCCGCTTGAGGCTGATCACCTTCAGGGAGAAACAGCGTGCCGCTGATTCCATCCTCTCTGATCTCGCGTCGTTGCACCCCGGCCGCCAGATAATACTGAGTAAACGCACCCGCGATTTGCTGCCCTTTGGCGTCAGTCAATTGCAGCTCGATACACTGCGCCGCAAGGCTTTCCTGCGACGGCACACGAGTGGGTGGCTTGACCTGTTGCATCGACCAGACCAGCGCCATCGCGTCCGCAGACAACCAATCGCCACTTTGCGGAGCGTCTTTGGCCAGATCAAGCTCGCCCTGCGCTCCGATCAGAAATCGCGCCTGACTCTCCCAGCGACTGCCGTCAGCGCCCTGTAACCAGGCGCGCAAGCTGGCCTCGCCCGCCGACAGTCCGCTGAAACGAATGTGCCGGGGTTGATCGATCAGCCCTTCATCAACGTCAATCCAGTACTGCAGGCTCATTTCGCCTCCTGAGCACGCTTGACCAGCCCGGCGCGATCAAAGTCACTGAACGCCGGGACAAACTCGTTGGAGAAGATCGTGTTCACAGGCACATCAGCTGTCGGGAATTCCCCGGTTTTGGCCATGGCCGAAATCGCATCTTTGATGATCTGCAGGTTGTATTCGCCGGGCACCCGCTCACTACCATCCGGGTGATGCAAGGTGTTACGCAAACGGCGAACCAACAGTTCCCGTGCATCCGCCAGGCCTTTGCCGTCGGCGTCTGCCGGTTTGCTTTCAGGGTGCTGACGCCAGAACGCCTGCACGCAATACGTCGGGTTGGCCTCACAGACCAGTTGCCCTTGGGTGTAAGCCCGACCAAAACGGCGGATCAGGTCAGGGTTTTCCTTGAACGTGTCCACATGGGCAACGAAGCCATTGCCGGGGTTTTCCTGGAACACCGGTGGGTAGGCGATCCGGCGAATCGGCGTGCCGGACAGCTCCAGCATGTCATCCCAACTGCTGTTGAAATTGAGCGCATCGACTCGCCCGGTTTTCAGCGCCTGAAAGCCTGCGCCCAAAGCACCGACCGCTACAAATTCGACGTTCTTGCCCGGTTCCAGCCCGGCGATGCGCAACGCCGCACGGCTATTGGGCAAGGTGCCCCAAGTCAATGCGCCCACGCCGATCTGCTTGCCTTTGAGGTCAGCCAGCGACTTGATCGGCGAGTCGGCCAGCACCGCGTACTCCATGGTCTGGCTGGGTACGCCGTTGTAGAAATAGCGCACCGGCAACGGGTCTTTGCCGTTGAAGTAGCTGGAGATGATCGGCTCGGCGACCGGAAAGCCAAAGGTCACGCGTTTGCTTGCCAACTGAGGCAGCAAGGCACCCGCCCCCTGAAACACCACCACGTTGACCTTCAGCCCCTGCTCCTTGAACAGGCCCAGCTCCTCGGCGGCAGCATAGGCCGCACCGTCATGCACGGCAGGCGGAATCGCCAGCGCCACGGTTACATCATCCAGCGCCCAGGCCTGGGTGGCCGTAAAAATCAAGGGCACAGACAGCGGCAGCAACAACTTTACAAGGGTCATGAGCGGTCCTTATTGAGTCAAAACTGATTGCGCCTGATCAATCAGGGCGCGACGGTCGATCTTGTTAGTCGTGGCGAGTGGTAGTGCGACAAGAAACCAGACCCGCCGCGGATGCTGGTAAGCAGCGGCGTGTTCCAGCACAAAACTTTTGAGCTGGTCTTCACTGGCTTTAAAACCTTCGCGCAGAACCACAAAGGCCACAGGTTTGTGGCCTTTTATGGCGTCTTCTACCGGCACCACGCAGGCCTGCTGTACCGCGGGATGACGCTCCAGCAATTTCTCGATTTCACTTGGGTAAATGTTCTCGCCGCCGCTAACAAACATGTCGTCACGGCGGCCGACAAAGGTGTAGAAGCCTTGCGAGTCGCGGGCGAAAACGTCGCTGGTGATGTAATAACCTTCAGCGGTAAACGGCAGCGGCAGGTCCGGGCGATTGTGGTATCCGGTCATCAAACCGGGACTGCGCAGTTCCAGTACGCCCTGATCACCGAGCGCACCGGCTTCATCGCGCAATCGCAGCTGTACTTTTGGGTGAGCACAGCCCAAGGACATCGCCGGTGTAGGTAAGCCAGCCGGATGTGGCGCAAAGACCACAGGCCCGCCTTCGGTGGTGCCATAAGCATTGATGACTTTTGCTTCAGGCAACAGGCAGTGGATTTGCTCAAGCAGGCTGGCACTCACCGGCGCAGAACCCATGCGTACGACCCGCACAGACGACAGATCAGCCTCAGCCAGCAAGGTTTTTTCACTGAGCATCATGGCGATCATCGGCGGTACCGCGGTCAACCAGGTGCAGCGGTGACGCTGAACCGCAGCGATGTAACTCGCGGCGGTGAATTGCGGCAGCAGCACGGTCGTTGCGTGAGACGCCAGGCTGAGGAAAGCCAACGCCAAGGCATTCATGTGATAGAACGGTGCGGCAATCAATGGTTTTTCGTCGGCCAGGCGGGTCGCCTGCAAACGGGTTCGCACCACCCACAAATGCGCCGCATGGCTGAGCACCACGCCCTTGGGTTTGCCGGTGGAACCCGAGGTATAAAGAATCAGCGCGGGTTCATCTGCCAGTGGCGCGAATGCCTCGTACGGCCCCGGATTGGCGAAAGTATCAAGCCCCTCGGTACTCAACTCGATGTGCTCAAGCCCGACGGGTGCTGACGACAAACGACGCGGATCACAGAACAGCAACCGCGCACCGCTGTCGGCAATCACGTAATGCACCGTGGCATCAGGGAATTTGTAATTGACCGGCACCGCTACCAGCCCGGCACGCATGATGCCCAGCACCACCACCAGGTATTCCACGGAGTTGGCGGCCAACACGGCGACCCTGTCACCCTGAGCGAAATCTCGTGCCGCCAACGCACGGGCAACGCCATCGGCAAAGTCATCGAGTTCGCCGTAGGTGATGAATCTTTCTGCAGCCAGCCTCCCGGCAGGAGCGAACTTGTTCACGAGGCGTTGTGTCAGGCGCGCCGCCTCGCGAACAAGTTCGCTCCTATCGGTCGAGGCTGTATCGTCTATTCCAACAAACGCCACCCTTTCCCGGTCAGCCTGGCGGTCTATCAACCGGCCGAGGTTTTTGATGCCGTCGATCACGAGACAAACTCCAGCAAGGTTTCGAACTCGGCAATCTCGATCAGTACACGCTCCGCTTCGAGCCGATAGGGCAAGCCGGCCTGCCCGGCCAGGCGCGCCAGTTCGGCAGGATCAACGCAGCGCAGGGTAATCGCCGCAAAACGCTCGCCTCGTTGGCTCAATTGACTGGCGGACGCGCCATAGCGCTGCTCAAGGGTGACCTGATCAATAACGTCCAGTGCAAAGCCATCGCCCAGTTGCCCCAATGCGGCATAGCGCTCGCGTGCCGCTTCGGGCTCTGCGCTGAGCACCGTCAGTTTGACGATCGCGCTGACACCATTGGCATGCGTCAGCCACTGCGGCTGCCAGACGAGTTCGGGGGTTTCGTGATGGCAGTAGTAAACCCGCCCGGCGGCAAAGTGGTTGGCTTGCAGCCGCACGGTGGTGAAACGCGCCGTCAACTCCCGTCCCTGATGCTCCACGGCGCGGGAGAAGCGCTGCACCGGCTGCACCAGAAAACCGGCGCTGACCAGTTCACTGTGCGTGGCATGGGCGTTACGGGTACTCAGCACCAGACCGTCAATGCCCAGCGGGCTGTCAAGCACCTCCTGGCGTAACTTGCGCGTGCCCAGCGGCAAGCCGATGAGTTCGAGGTAACCGCCCGGGAACATCATCAAATGGTTGAGTGAACCCAGCGAGTGATAACCACGCGGCGTGAGGGTGAAACCCAGCGCAGCGAACACTTGAGCTGCGGTGTCAGTCTCGAAACGAGTATTGATGACCAGATGATCCAGAGCGGTTTGCATGATCAGGCCTTGGCAGCAGGAGTCGAATAAAGACCACGGCCACTGGCGACCAGATGCCCTTCACTATCGAACACCTGAGCCTCAGCCACCGAGAACTGCTTGCCAAACTTGATCACCCGGCCCGTGGCACGCAAATCGCCCTTGGCGGCACGGTGGTAATCGACACGCAGATCGACGGTCGGCACGCCTTTGCCGGTTTTCGAGACCAGCGCCCAGTCAGCCGTCAGATCGACCAATGCCGCGAGGATCCCGCCGTGGGTGTACCCCCCCTCGACGTTGACCACCCACTCTTCGCGCCATTTGGCGGTGAGTTCGATGCAGCCCTCGCCCACCTCGATCACTTCAAGGCCCAGCCATTGGTGGTAAGTCCCTTTGAGCAAACGGGCTTGAATATCGGCAGCGGTTGGCAATGTATCTGTCATGTTCAAATTCCTGGTTGTCTAGTTAGGGGAGATCCCACGCTTTCTCGCATCAAACGCTGGACCTGTAGGAGCTGCCGCAGGCTGCGATAGCGGTGTGGCAGGACGAATGTTTCGCAGCCTTCGGCAGCTCCTACAGAAGTTGCGTTTAAATCCAGCCGAGTCGCTGAATCCAGGGCAAACGAGCCCCGTGCCGCCGAATGGAAACCTCCGGCAGCGGTACAGCATTAAAAGGTTAAAAAGGGCTCAGGGCTTGACGACAACCTTGCCCAACACTTCACGGTCGCGGATCAGCGCCAAGCCTTCGGCAGCCTGTTCCAGAGGCAGAACGCGGTCGATCAGCGGATCGATCTTGCCCTCGGCAATCAGGTCCAGCAGGCCCACAAGGTTTTCCTCGTAGAAGCTGTTGGAGCCCTTGATGTTGAGCTCGAAGCTCCACACGTAACGCAAATCCTCGGCGGGATCGTGACCTGCAGTCGCGCCACAGACCAGTAAGGTGCCGCCGCGCTTCAGGCATTTGAGCGATGGCACCCAGGTGTCGCCGCCGGTGAAGTTGATCACCACATCAACGCCGCCTTCGTGAGTGCGGCGTTGTGGCTTGCCGTACTGGGCAATCGCCCACTTGGAGAAATCGGTCTCGCGATAATTGAGCACGTGATCGGCGCCGATTTCCTTGAGGCGCTCGCCCTTGGCGTCACTGCCCGCACAAGCGATCACCTCAGCGCCAAGCAGTTTGGCAAGAATCACGCTGGCCGTGCCCACACCGCCACTGGCCCCTAGAATCAACACACGGTCGCCAGGTTTTACGGTGTTGTGAGTGATCAACATGCGGTGCGCGGTGCCATAAGCCACCGGCAACGCCGCGGCCTGCTCGAAGCTCACTGCCGACGGCAGGCTGATTAACTGACGGGCATCCACCAGCGCATATTCAGCCATGCCGCCGTCAACCATTTCGCCCATCAGGCCGACATCGGGTTTCAACGGATTGACCAGTACACGGTCGCCAACGCTCCAGCCACTGACGCCCTCGCCGACCTCGGTGATGGTGCCTGCCAGATCCAGGCCGATGACCACCGGCAACGGCACTTTGATACCCGGCATGCCTTTGACGGTGAACACATCGTGGTAGTTAAAGGACGACGCGCCAACGCGGATTACGACGTGTCCCTGGGTGACTGCCGGTACCGGCTTGTCGCTTACCACGCGCAAACGGTCGAGGTCGCCGTGTGCATCGAGTACCAGGGCTTTCATGGTTTTGCTCACTGGGGATTTCTCCTGAGTCGTTGATGGATCTGGATTGATCACTTAAGGGTTTTGGAGTCGGCGTAAGGCTTGGTAGCGAACAGGTCATCCTTGAGCTCGCCCTTGACCAGGCCGCCTTCGATGAACACCTTGTGCTGCAATTTCAGGGTCTCGATGTCGGCAGGCTCGAAGGACACACGGTTCATGGCATTCCACAGGCCCACGTAAACTTTGGCGTCCCTGGTCGGCAGGTTGGCGCTCTTTTCCAGGATGCCGACGACTTCGTCAGGGTGGGCTGCGCCCCAGGCCAACGTGTCGCGCAGCGCGGCAATGACCCTGGCGACGGTCTCAGGATGCTCGTCCACCAATTTGGCGTTCACCGCACCGACGCCGATGTAAGGCACCGCGTCGGTTTTGGTCAGCTTCTTCCACTCATCCGCGAAGCTGCCCAGGCGTTTGACCTTCAGCTCGTCGTCCAACTGGTCGATGGTCAATGAGCGCAAGGCCGCACCGTCCACCTGCTTTTGCGAGAGGAACTGCGCCAGTCGAGATTCATTGCCGCCAATCAACGAAAAGTCCGTTGGCTGAATGCCGTAGTTGCCCGCCAACACCGTGCCTGCAATCACCGCCACCGAGGAACCGGTGGGTGACATACCGATTTTCTTGCCCTTGAACTCGGCCACCGACTTGATCGGGGAATCCGCAGGCACTACAAATTGCACATCGGCCGGCTGAGTGGCGGCAAAGATTCTGATCGGCACGCCTTCGGCTGCGGCACTGAACACGCCTGCCACCGGCGCGCCAAATGCCAGGTCAATGGAGCCAGCCGCCAGTGCACGGATCGGCGCATTCACGTCCGGAAAATGCACAAAGGTCGCCTCGATACCGCGCTTGGCCAGGAAGTCCTTGGCCTCAAGCACCGAGCCATAGCCCAGGCTGACGCCGCTGGTCCAGTAGCCGATGCGGACGGCTTCGGCCGCCTGGCTGGAGAAAGAAACAAAAACAGTCGTCGCCAACGCTGCGGCGGCAAAAAGCTTGCGCATGGGTGCAGCTCCTGAAGGAATAATTCAAAGGGTTATTGATTGGAGGTTTTCCAGCGAAACAAACGCCGTTCGAGGGGTTTGAGCACGCCCGCCTCAAGTAGCAACATCAACGTGACCAGCAAGATCGTCCAGGCGAACACCTGATCGCTCTGCACCAGATCAGCCGCCTGACGCAGGCGGTAACCGATACCGTCAGACGCGCCGAGGGTCTCCGCGACCAGCGACACTCGCCAGCCGAAACCGAACGCCAGCCGGGCACCGGAAAAGAAGTACGGGAGGATGGTCGGCAAGTAGATCTTCAGCAGGATCTGGCCGCGGGACATGCGAAACGAGCGCGCCAGATCGATGTACTGGCGCTCCACGGTCTGCGCGCCCTGCCAGACATTGGTCAGGATCAATGGCATCGACGTCATGAACACCACAAAAACGGTGGTCGCATCGGAAATGCCGAACCAGATAATCGCGAAAATCGCCCAGATCGCTGAAGACACCGTGTTAAACACGGCGAGGATTGGCTCGAAGAATTGCGCCAGCGTGCGGCTTGAACCCAAGGCCAGTCCAAGTGGCGTACCGATCAGTGCCGCCAGAGCAAAACCACTGAACACCCGACCCATGGTCGCGCCTAGATCATGAGCGAAGGTCGCGCTGTGCCAGAGCGTATTCAGTGCGATGAAGACCTTTTCTGGCCCAGGCAACACGAAGGATGGAACGCTTCCGGCGGCATACCACCAGGCGACAGCAAACGCCGCCACTAACAGCAAACGCTGGGCAAAAAGAATCACAAACCGGTTGCCAAGCATGCTGTTCATACCTTCAACCGCAGTTGACGAACCTGCTCGCTGACGTCCGCGGCGGTCGGCGTGCGTGGACGCGGCAAGTCAATCGCAACGATGTCCCGTACCCGGCCGGGTCTCGGCTCCAGAACCACCACGCGATCGGCCAGCACCACGGCTTCTTCCACGTCGTGGGTGACAAAGACGATGGTCATGCCCTTGAGCGCTTGCAGGCGCAGCAATTCATCATGCATCTGGCTGCGGGTTTGCGGATCGAGCTTGGAAAACGGCTCGTCCATCAATAACACACCGGGCTCCACCACCAGGCTGCGCGCCAGTGCCACGCGACTGCGCATCCCGCCCGACAGCTGATGCGGCCAAGCCTTGGCGAACGCCTCCAGCTCCACCAGTTTCAGCGCGGCATCGGCACGGACCAGGCGCTCGGCCTTGCTCAGACCCGATCCTTCCAGGCCAAAAACGACGTTGCTGCGCACTGTGCGCCAAGGCAGCAAGCGATCTTCCTGGAACATGTAGGCGACGCGGCGCCAGCCGTCGAAGTCTTCGGCGGCCAGGCCCTCCAGTTGCAGGCTACCCTGATCAGCCTTGAGCAGACCGGACAGGATATTCAACAGCGTACTTTTGCCGCAGCCGGAGGTGCCCAACAAGGCGAGAATTTCGCCCTGAGCGACTTGTACCGAGATATCGCGCAGCACTTCCAGCTCGCCAAAGTATTTGGAGATGCCTTGCAGGCTCAGCGCCGGAGCCGTGAGCGGAAAAAAGGCGTGCGCGGTCATCGGGCAAACCTCGCGGCAAGCATCGGCAGCGATGCGCCGGATTCACTGAGGCTGTCGTAGACCTTCTCCAGCGTCATGGCCTGAAAGGTTTCTATGTGGCGGCGGGCAATCAGCTCGGCCCGCTTGCCGTCGCCTTCTTCGAAGGCGTTGATCATGGCGTTGTGATCGTGCTTGATCTCGGGTTTGGTGCCTTGCACGTTGAAACCCAGCGCCACCAGACGGGTCATTTCATCCATCAGGCCGGACAAGGTACGCACCAGTCGTTCATTGCCCGAGGCTTCGATGATCGCCATGTGGAACGCCTTGTTAGCGTCCATGAACACGTCAATCTGCTCCGACAGCGGCACCAGATGGCGAACTCGGCAAGCTGCTTCGAGGGCCCGTAGCTGTTCAAGATCAACACGCCCGACCGCCAGTCGTGCGGCCATGGGTTCGAGCTGCACCCGCAGGGCGAAGATTTCTTCGACGTCTTTCAAGGTGATCGGTGCGACCTGATAGCCCTTGCGCGGAATCGAGCGCAGCAGGTTTTCATGGCACAAACGGGTCAGCGCGATGCGGCAGCTGCTTTTACCGATGCCGTAGTCCGCCATCAGGTCAGGCTCGGTGATTTTCGTGCCTGGCATCAACCGGCAGGAAAGAATGTCGCGACGGATGCGGCCATAGGCATCATCGCCAAAACTGGCGACCTCGGGTCTGGCAAACGGCGTGGCGGGAGTAGTCATCTAGCGGCTCGATCCAGTCTGTGAGCAGCTCACAGACTGATTCTGTGAGGCTTACCAAGGGCCACTACGCTAATCTAAAACTTCATAAATCCGAACGAACGCTTTCGGCTAAGAATATGCATCGGGAGCATAACGTGGGCTGCTCACAGCACTGAAAGAAACCTCAAATTCCGCGGAATGCCCCAGCGGTAGGTGCGAACTTGTTCGCGAGCAATTGGGCTGGCGCTAAATCTTTGGGGTTCACAGAATCTCTCGCGAACAAGTTCGCTCCTACCAAGGTGACGCGAGATGAACCGCTGGCAGGAGCGAACTTGTTTACGAGAGGGACAACGCGGTTTGTCTGATAGACCGCGGAGCCTGCATCGCGAGCAAGCTCGGCTCCCACAAGGCTCATCACAGCCATTACCGCCTTCGCTCAAATCGCAATCCGGCGCAGCACCAGAGCCCGGGAGAACTCGTCGAGCAGGTCCAGATAACGCCTGCCGGGGACGTCCGCGAGCAAACCACGGGTGTAGGGATGGGTCGGTGATTCGAACACCTGCTCGGTATCGCCCCGCTCCACCACCCTGCCTGCCTGCATCACAACCACCTGATCAGAGATCTGTCGCACCACCGCCAGATCATGGGAAATGAACAGGTAACTCAACCCCAGTCGCTGCTGCAGATCAGCCAGCAGCGCCAATATCTGCGTCTGCACCGAGGCATCCAGTGCAGAAAGTGGCTCGTCCAGCACCACCAGCTCTGGCTCAAGTGCCAGCGCACGGGCGATGGCGACACGTTGCCGTTGACCACCCGAAAGCTGCCCCGGTCGGCAATGCAACAAACGGGGCGGCAGCTCCACCTGTTCCAGCAGTTGCGCAGCGCGTGCCGAACGCCAGGCTTTGTCGCCGATAGCATAAGCCTGCAACGGCTCGGTAATGATTTGCTCCAGGGTAAAACCGGGGTCCAGCGACGCATAAGGGTTCTGGTAAACCACCTGAATCCTGCGGCGCAACGCCTGCCAGTCGCGGCGTGTGTATTGGCTGATTTCCGCTCCGTCAAACAGCACACGCCCGCTGTCCAGTTTTTCCAGGCCCAGGATCAATCGAGCCGTGGTGGACTTACCTGACCCCGACTCCCCCACCAGGCTGGTGGTACCCCGGCGCAACAGCGTAAACGACACATCATCCACGGCTGGCAGACCCGGGTTACGCCAGCTGGAAAAATCCTTGCCCAACCGCTCGACCACCAGCAATGGCCGCTCGTTGTCGAAAGCAGCACGGCGGCGTTCGGACACCACCGGCTGGGCCGCAGCCGACAGCACCGGAACGGTTTTCAGCAGTTGTCGGGTGTATGCGTGCTGCGGTCGCTGGAACATCTGCCGGGTGTCACCACTTTCGACGACGCGGCCACGGTACATCACCAACACCCGGTCAGCCCGATCCAGCGCAACCCCCAGATCATGGGTGATCAGCAGCACCGCTGTGCCGCGCTCTCGGGCCAGTTCCTGCAAACGGTCGAGAATCTGCCGCTGCACCCCGACGTCCAGCGCACTGGTCGGTTCGTCGGCAATGATCAGCGCCGGATTGTTCGCCAACGCAATCGCGATCAATACCCGCTGACGCATGCCCCCGGACAGCTGATGCGGGAAGCTGCGCTGCACTCGCTCAATGTTCTTCAGGCCGACTTCTTCCAGCAATCGGCTGGTACGCAGCCTGGCAGCGGCCCTCGGCACGCCATGAATCGTCATGGCTTCCTGCAACTGAGCGCCAATGCGCTTGACAGGGTCCAGCGACAGACCAGGGTCCTGCGGCACAAAGCCCAGCACATTGCCGCGTAAGTTGCGCCATTGCTTTTCGCTGGCGGCGACCTGCTCCGTACCGTTAAGCAGGATGCTTCCGGATTCGATCCGGCCATTACCCGCCAACAACCCGACCAATGCCGCCGCCGTGGTGGACTTGCCGGAGCCGGACTCACCCACCACGGCCAGAATCTCACCGGGGTACAGGGCGAAGCTGATCTGACTGACACCATCCACCCGGCCTTCACGGGTCTGATAACCAATGCTCAGGTCGCTGACCTGTAAAACAGCGTTTGCGGTACTCATGACTTGCTTCCCTGTAGATCCTGGACCGCGCGTGCGAGCTGATTGGCCGCCAGCACCACCGATGCAACCACCAGCCCCGGCAAGGTGGTGTACCACCAGGCGGCGACCATGTAGTTACGCCCCTCGGAAATCAGCAGGCCCCATTCCGGTTGCGGCGGAGGTGCGCCAAAACCGAGGAAGCTCAGGGCAGAAACGGCCAGCACTGCGCTGCCGAACTCCAGTGCAGCTAACGCCAGCACCGGGCCTGCGGCATGCACGAGAATATGCCGACGGATGATGGTCCATGGCCCCACACCACAGGACACAGCTGCTTCGACGAACACCGAAGTACGCCAACGCAATACTTCACCGCGTACCAATCGGGCAAAGGTCGCCACGGACGACAGTCCCACCGCCAGCGCAATGTTCAGGGTGCCAAAGCCCAGCACCGTGATGATTGCCATCGCGAGTAACAGCGATGGAATCGCCATCAACACTTCCACCACACGCATCAGAAACGCATCCACCAGACCGCCGAAGTAGCCGGCAATAACGCCCAGCAGGATGCCTACCAGCAAGGCGATCGCCACCGCCAGCGCCGTGGCCTGCAACGAAATCGCCGAGCCGTGAACCGCGCGGCTGTACAGGTCACGACCCAGTTGGTCGGTACCAAACCAGTGCCGGGCGCCTGGACTTTGCAACGCTTCGCTGGGTACGCCCGACAAGGGGTCGTAATGGCTGAATGCAGTCGGCCAAAGCGCCCAGGCCAGCGCGGTTAACAGCACCGCAATACCCAGCGGCAGTAACGGCCTGCTGAGCAGCAGCGCAGCGAGCGTTCGGCTCCAGTGCGGCCGGGTGATCGGCGCACTGGCGAGGCTGTTCAGTGCCAAATCGTCATTGAGTACGTTGCTCATTTGCCGCTCCTTCCCTGAATACGCGGATCAAGCAATGGATACAGCACGTCCACCAGCAAGTTGACGCTGATGAAGATCAACGCTGCCAACACCACCACGCCTTGCACCAGCGGGATGTCCTGACCGCTGACAGCGCCTTGAGCCAGTCGCCCGACACCTTCACGTGAGAACACCGTTTCAGTCACCACCGAACCGGCCAGCAGGTTACCGACAATGACCCCGGACAGACTCAACAGCGGAATGGCGGCGTTATGCAGCAAATGCACGAACAGCAAGCGACGCGGACTCAGCCCCTTGGCAATCAGCACTTCGACAAAGGGTTGCGCACGCACCGCCTGCAACGAGCGCGTCAGTACCTGGGCAATCACTGCCGCAGTGGGGATAGCGAGCGTCAGCGCGGGCAAGACCAAGGCACTGAAGCCCTGATTGCCCATGGCCGGGAACCAGTGCCACGAGAACGAAAAACCCTGCAACAAGAGCAATCCGATCCAGAATGTGGGCAATGAGACCGCCACCGAAGGGATGCCCAGCAGCGCATTACGCAACCAGTCACGCTTGACCAGACTGGCCGTCAACGCCAGCGCAATGCCGGCCAGCAAGGCAAAGCCCAGCGCCAGAAAGGTCAGCGCAGCCGTGGCTGGCAATGCCTGAGCCAAGGCCTGCACCACCGGTTCACCACTCTGTATCGAGTGACCGAAATCCAGCTGAAGCGCCTTCCACAGGGCAATGCCGTATTGCACAGGCAAGGGCTGATCCAGATGGTATTCAGCGCGCAAGGCATCGACTTGCAATTGGTCGACGGCTGAAGGTTCGCCCTGTTGATTGAGCATGATGCTCACCGGGTCGCTGGGTAGCGCGTACAAAATCACAAACGACACGCTGAACGCAGCCCACAGCACCAGCAACGCCTGGCCAATGCGGCTGAGCAGATAGATCGATGCCTGCCTGAGCGGAAAGCGGGTCGCCACTTCGTTGCCGGGGGTGATCAATAAACTGTTGCTCATGGCGCTCTCCTTTCACGCGACACATATCCATCTGAACGCCCGCGTTCATGTGGGAGCGAATTCATTCGCGAAGAGGCCGTACCAGTCACCACATCTTCAGCGCCAGCAACAGCGCCTTCCCGGATGAATCCGGTCCCACAGGGTTTTGCGTCTGCAGTTAGATAGCGTTGTCTCGGGAACATATCGGAACTCCTACCGCTGCAACCACGTATCGAAAAACTGCAACCGCGATGACGCTTCATAATGCAGCCCTTGCACCTGTTTGCCGTGGGCCAGCACCGATGACAGTTCGATCAACGGGATTGCATGCCCTTCACGCAAGAGGATCTCGCTGGCCTGATCAGTCAGTTTCTGGCGTTGGGCGTTGTCCAGCGTGGCTGCGGCCTGCTGCAAGAGCTGATCAACCGGTGCAGGTTGGCGACGGTTGTAATTGCGGCCGTTCACCTCATACACCGTCCGCACCACGTCCGGATCGGCGCGGGTCAGGTTGAAGAATGTCAGGTGCATGTCACTGGCAGACTGCAAGGCAGCGATTTGGCTGATGGTGGATTTGTTCAGGCGCAAGTCGATGCCGACCAGCCGTAACTGCTGCTGTACCAACTCCAGAATCGGCGCGTTTTGCCAGTAACTGAGTTGCAGGGCCAGGCGCTTGCCGTCACGGCTACGGATGCCGTCAGCGCCGACCTTCCAGCCCGCCTCTTCGAGCAGCTGTTTTGCGCCCTCCGGGTCGTATTTCAACAAAAAAGAAAAATCGCGATAAAACGGCGTACTACTTGCCAGCAAGGCTGTTGCCGGTTTTTGATAGCGGGAAATGATGCTGCGCAACTGCTCGCGATCAATCGCTTTGATCAGGGCCTGACGGACCTTTATATCGCTGTACAACGGGTCGGTTTCATCCGGCGTCAGGTTGTACACCACGCCCGGATTGGCTCGGGTCAACAACGACACACCCTGGTTTTCCAGGACCGTTTCGTTCTGCGGCACCACAGCAGTGTCGACGTCGATCTGGCCTGACAACAGACTGCCCAGACGCACGCCGGACTCCGGTACGATGACAAATTCAATCCCGTCCAGCCAGGCTTTGCCTTTGTGCGTCGCCAGGGACGATTCCCCGGAATACGCTTCATGACGTGCAAGCACCACCCTCTGGTTATGCACGAAAGATTTGATCACAAACGGTCCGCTGCCAATCAGGTTGCCCTGGCAACGCTCGGCAGGAGGCAAAGCCAGCGTCGCCGGCGCCAACAGCCCCAGACTCATTGTAGAAGTGGCTTGCAGGAACTGGGCGTTGGACTGCCCGAACTCGATGACGACGGTGTTCTGGTCAGGCGTCTCGATGTTTTTCAGGCCTGCCAGATAGGTCGAACCCAGTACCGAGCGCGCTCCCAGCGCCACGATGTTTTCGAAATTGGCTTTCACCGACGCTGCATTCAGCGCACTGCCGTCACTGAACTTGACGCCTTCGCGCAGGTGAAAGGTGAAACGTCGTGATTCGCCATCCACTTCCCAGCGGCTGGCCAGCCAAGGCACGATTTCACCGGTTTTCGGGTCCTGATCAGTCAGTGAATCAACCACCTGCCGACCCACGTTGAGCGCGGTGTTGTTACCCGCCTGCTGCGGATCGATGCAGTTGGGGTCGCCGTCCAGCGCGACTTTGAGAATGCCGCCAGCAACCGGGCTGGCGGTGGTATTGGTGATCGGCGAATTGGACTCATCGCCGCACCCGGCGAGGGTTACAGCGACGAAGAGCAAGGCCAGTCGAGCGCCGGTGGCAAGTTTTAACGAAGTACTCAAGATCATAAGGAACAACTTTCTCTGAAGTCTGGCTCGGACCCTGTGGGAGCTGGGCTCTAACAGGGCAATGCGATCTTTTGTGGGAGCGGTGCTTGGTCTGGGCGGCATTCCGACGATAAGGACGCCTCGGTATACCTTCGAACCACAGCGCTCCTATCGCGGGCAGCCCCGCTCCCAGAAGATCCAATTGATTCTGCAGGTCTCAGCGCGCATGCCGATTCGCGACATACGGCAAGCCGAGGTTTTCCCGCAGGCTTTTGCCCTGGTATTCACGCTGGAACAGGCCGCGACGTTGCAGTTCGGGCACGACGCCTTCGGCAAAATCACTGATGCTTTCATGCAGGCCGCTGAACATCACATTGAAACCGTCTGCTGCTCCCGCTTCGAACCATTGCTGGAAGTCGTCGGCAATACTTTCAGGCGTCCCGATCAAAATGCGGTGCCCGCCCGATGTCAGCTTGTTGAACAGCTGCCGCACCGTCGGCCGCTCACGGCGAATCAGATCGAAGACCAGCTTCTGGCGACTCTTATGGGTGTTGGTGTCGAACTGTTCCGGCGGTAACGGCACCACTTCGTCGAAGGGCAATTCGGAGAGATCAAACCCGAGGCTGGTAAACCGCGAAATGGTGCGCAGGAAGGTCTTGGCATCAAGCAACTCCTGCAAACGGTCGTACTTGGCCTGAGCCTCGGCCTGGGTGCGCCCCACCACCGGCGAGACACCCGGCAGCACTTTCAGGTGATCGGGATTACGCCCCAACGCGGCCGCACGTTGCTTGATTTCGGTGTAGAACGCCTGGCCCTGCTCCACCGTATGTTGCGCCGTGAACACTAGCTCCCCCGCCCTCGACGCCAAGGCACGACCGGCATCTGAGGAGCCCGCCTGGGCAATCACCGGATAACCCTGAATGGGCCGCGCTGCGTTCAGCGGGCCTTTGACCTGGAACGATTTGCCGTGGTGATCGAGCACGTGCATTTTTTCCACGTCTAGCCAGGTGCCGCTGGCCTTGTCCTGCACAAAAGCGTCATCTTCCCAGCTGTCCCAGAGGCCGGTGACCACGTCATAAAACTCTTCGGCGCGCTCATAACGGTCGGCGTGCTGAACGTGAGCATCCAGGTTGAAGTTCTCGCCGCCGCCCAGCGATGTGACCAGATTCCAGCCTGCCCGGCCGCCACTCAGATGGTCGATGTTGGCCAGCTTGCGGGCAATGTTGTACGGCTCGTTATAGGTGGTACTCGCGGTGCCGATCAGGCCGATGTCGCGGGTGACCAGCGCCAGCGCCGGCATCAGCACCAATGGGTCCCAGCGCACGCTGTTCGGGCCACGCGCCAACGCATCCAGGTCCAGATCGACGTTCAGGCTGTCATTGAAAAACAGCGTGTGGAAACGCGCTTTTTCAAGGGTCTCGGCGATCCAGCGAAAGTGATCGAAATCCTTGAATGAGTCCGCGGCAGCCTGCGGATGACGCCAGCTGGAGCCTAAAATCCCGGCGCTGGGAATAAACGCGCCAAGGATGATCTGTGGTTTTGCAGTGCTCATACTTGATGCCCCTGTCAGAAGGTGTAACTCACACGGGTGTACCAGAGGCCACCGTAGGGATCGAACGGCGAGATGCTGCCGAATTTGGGAAAACCGTTGACGTCGCCAGCGGGGTAAGCGTTGTTGTCAGCACGCACGTCGAACAGGTTGTTGGCGCCGACCGCCACACCAAGGCTGTCGGTCACCGCGTAAGCGACCTCCAGATCGGTGATCCACTTGGCACCGAAGGTCACGTCAAAGTCAGGATTGACGTCACGGGAGATGACCTTGTCGTAGCGATTGAGCGCCAGGTTGATGTTGAATTTATCGACCTGCCAGTTACCGCTGAGAATCAACTTGGTCTTGGGATTGGCCACGGTCAGATAGCCTTGGGCAACCCGGTCGAACAGCTCAAGTCCGGTAGAAGCCAGCGCCGACGGAGTGGATTTGACGCTGTCTATTTCGGTCTTGTTGTAGTTGAACGCAAGGCCGTATTTGACGCTGCCGTAGCGGCCGTAATCGACTTTGTAGTCGGTGACCAGGTCGACACCGCGGGTGGTGGTGTCGGCCGCGTTGGTGAAGTACTTCACCCGGTAGCCGGGTCGATAGCCCTGTTGCTGAAGAATCTGATCGACGCTGTTGCCGGACAGAAAGCCGGTCAGCCCGATACGGTCCTTGATTTCGATCTGGTAAGCATCGAGGGTCAGGTTGGCTGCGGGCACAGGCTTATAGGTGAAGCCCACGCTGATGTTGCGTGACTTTTCCGGGTCCAGATCGCTGGCCCCCAATGCCTTGGCCAACGCCGAATCGACCCGGGCGGTCTTGGCTTCAACGAACTGCAGCACGCCGTTGACCGAGGTGTACTGGTTCGAAGTCTGCGCGTAGGTGGACTGCGACAGCGAAGGCGCCCGGAAACCGTTGCTCAGCGTGCCGCGGACGGCAAACTCGGGAGTGAAATCGTAGCGCAGCGCGAGTTTGCCGCTGGCAGTGTTGCCGGAGCTGTCGTCATACTTTTCAAAACGCCCGGCAACCCCCACGTAAAGCTTTTCGGTGGGGTTGATGCCCAGGTCCAGATAGGTCGCGTAGCTGTTTCGGCTGTTCTGCCCCTCGTCTTCAGGTGTGAGGGTAATCGCACCCTGCGCACCGATGGCTGCCGGTCTTCCGGCCAGCGGCCCGCTCGGGTAAACGTAGCCGCCATTGATATACGAAAGCGGGTCATCGGACTCAGTCTTGTAACGCTCATGGCGATGCTCCGCGCCCCAGGAAACCTGCAAGGGTTTAGCCAGACCGACCTCGAAAGCACGGGTCAGGTCGAGGTTATTAGTCCATTGATCGAAGGTGTTGGAGTAGGTATCGAAATGCGTCGGACTGGACGGCCCCAGAGACGCGTTGAGTGTTTCGTCGGTACCGGCCTGGCCTTTGTCGCGGCCAAAAGTCGAACTCAGATCCCAATTCCACTCCTTGACCAGCCCCCTGGCACCTGCGGCGACCTGATAGTCGATCTCTTCAAGGGTATAGAACGGCGCCGTCCCGTCGGGGTAAATCTCGGGGATGATGTTGGTCGAGTTCGGCCGTCGGTAGTTCTGCCCGCCCCGCGCATCGCGCTTGCTCAGAGTGGAAAAGGAATACAGGCTCAAGTCGTCATTAAGCGGCAGCTCGGCGTTATAGCCGACGTTGATGGCTTTGATTTTCGGCAAACCGTTCTTTTGCAGTTCACGATTAGTGCTTGCTTCTCGCGGATCAGCCGAGCCATCGGCTTGCAGGTAATACAGCGCGCCCGTCGCATCCCTCGAACGGACGGCGGTCTGCTGCGACTTGGCGTCCAGCGAAAAATTGAAGAAGCCGTCGTTGGGCAGCGCAAAACCGGCGTTGAGGGCCTGCTTGATAATCTCGCCGTCGCCTTTGTAATACTCGCCAAACTGAGTGCTGGCCGTGCCGCCATTGTCATTCTGCTTGAGGATGATATTGATCACCCCGGCGATGGCGTCCGAACCGTATTGGGCTGACGCACCGTCACGCAGCACTTCGATGTGGTCGATGGCGCTGATCGGGATCATGTCCAGATCCACCGGGTTGGTGCCATAAGCCGCCGTCGAATCCAGGTTGATGACGGCGCTGTTATGGCGACGCTTGCCGTTGACCAGCACCAGCACATTGGAACCGTTCAGACCGCGCAGGCTGTATGGCCGGGCAATGCTGTCGTTGGAGCTGCCGGACGGTCGCTGACTGAAGGACGGCAAGGACTTTTCCAATGCCCCGCGCAGGCTGCCGGAGCCGGTTTTTTCCAGCTGCTGAGCACTGATTACGTCAATCGGTGCCGGACTGCTGGTTACGGTCCGTGCCTCACTGCCCCGGGAACCGGTGACGATTACTGTATCCAGGGTATCGGTGCTGCTGTCAGCGGCAAATGCCATGACCGGCAGCAAGCTGAAACCTGCGAAAAACCACGGTGCCAGCGGAGTCGCCACCGCGTGAGAGTTCATTTTCATAAGAATCAACTTTCCAGAATCTGCTTGAAGTCGTTACGCCACAGCGGTCGCACGTCGACCTGCTGGCGAATCAACTGATGTTCAAAAAAGGCATCGGCTACTTGCTGCTGGGAGGCGATGGACTGCTCGGAAACCGGCACCATGCGCTGCGCTTCGCCACGCAGGCGCAACTGATCCAGATACAGTTGCGCATCGATGCCGGTGATCTCCTGATTACGCCGCGCCCAGGCCTCAGGGTTGTTTTGTACCCAGGCCCAGGTGGCACGCTCACGCAGAAGAAAATCAGCGACCTGCGCGCTGCGTACTGGATCCTGCAAGGCGCGTTGCGTCGTAGCGATCAGCGTGTTGCCCCGGTAATCGCTGACGTTATGCAAGCGGGTGCCGCCGGACTGCACGGACTGAAGCACAGAAATACCGCCGCCGATCACGGCATCCAGATGCCCGCTGCGAAACGCGATCAAGGCTTCCTGGATCGGCATGGGAATCGGCTGCACATCCTTCAGAGACAGGCCGTGCTGATTGAGCAGGCGCAACAGGAAGTAATGGGTGTTGGTGGCCCGCACATAACTGATCTTCTTGCCCTTCAGGTCCGCAACCTGCTGGATATCGGCGTCATTGCGCACCACGATGCCAATGTCGCTGACATCACCGGGAATCGTCGCCACCAAGGCAATCGGCACCTTGGCAATGGACGCGAAGATCGGCGGGATCTCGCTCATGTACACATAGTCGAGGCTGTCACTGTTCAGGGCTTCGAGGACCAGGTTGCCGCCGCCAATGTCGATCCACTCGACGGGATAAGGCGTATCGAGTTGTCCGGCCAGCCCCATGAACGAGGCTGCCGAGCCTTTATAGCGCCAGACCCGCAGTGGCGCCTGCTCAGCGCCGAACACTGGCGGCGTAAGGGAGGCCAGCAAGCCACCGGCTGCCGCAAGCGCACTGGCGGTCAGCAGTTGGCGTCGGGTAATAGCAACCATGTCCTCAGGCCAACAGATCAGGTTGCCGGGCGATGATCTCGTCCCACAACGGCTGGAAATTGAGCCAGGCAAAAAGCTCGTTGCGCGCCTTGCTCTGGGCACTTGGCGGCTCCACTTGCGGGATCACCGGCACCCCGGCAGCACGAGCCAGCAAGTGCGAGCGCGCTACGTCTTCAGCAAGAATGAAACGCCAGGCCGCGCTCTCGACCGTTTCTCCCACCGTCCAGACACCGTGGTTTTGCCAGAACAAAAGATTGTTGCCTGCAAAGCTGTCGACGAATGCCCCGGTCACGATGTCGCGGTCATGCTCCAGGCTGCCGTCGGCTTTGCGTAACGCATGACGCGGAAAGATTGCCTGATCGCCGACAAAGGCCCCGGCTTCCGCCGTGATCGGATCAAAAAGCTGCGCCAGCGATGACCATGTGCGCCCATAAAAACCATGTAAATGGGCGATACCGACAACTTCCGGACGGGCTTGCTGCAAGCCGTAATGCAAATCCAGTGCGCTGTTATTGAGCAGCCCGTCACCTTCGACGACGTGCCCTTGGGCATCGACGCGCAGCAGTTGCGAAACACTGATCTGCGAAAACGGCACGCCCAGCGGGTTGATCCAGTAGTGATCGGTTTCAATCGGATCGCGAGCGGTGAAATGCCCGGCCAGGCCGACTTCGAATCCATAACGTGAAAACAGGCGATAAGCCGCCGCAAGACGTTGCTTGCGATGCAACCGCTCTTGCAGCAGGTCATCGTGGCGCGGGACGCTATCGAGGGTCAGACGGTTATTGCTGTTGGGCAGGCTGTAAATGCTTCGGGGGATGACGGGTGCATGGCTCATTCGGTTCTACTCAAGCAGTGCTCGTGTTGCCGAGCTTTTTTCTTCAGGCGAACGCAATCGCTGCGCACATTGGAGCGCGTTGACAGGTTGGCATTTAGGAGTTCCGGACCACGCGACATGGGTTGTCGACGGGTCGGAGAAATGGGCAATAACGCTAGATCGTCATGATCGGGGTCCCTCGCATAAAGGCTGGCTGCTGCTCTCCTCCACCGTGCGAGGGGTCGGGTCGAGTCATCGTGTTGTGGCCGTTTTTACGGCTGACGCTTAAGAACCTAAAGCAAGGAAACAGCCTTGTGAAATTCCTTATTGGTCTAACTTAATATTTAATTTTATTATTTATATACGCACCTAACATTCAGTTTAGGCATATATAAATCTCAATCCATCAGTCAGTGTCACTTCTCAGGATCGACAGGGCGACGGACACGACCCCGAAGAACTTGAAATAAATATTGAGCATAATCAAATCGCAAACCAATCAATAAAATACATATTAGCTTAGAAGCAAAAAGCCTTTTACAGCAGCCAACCATAAGAATACGGTCTTAGAAAGACAGCCTGACCCTGCGCTCTTGTCAGCCTTCCCATCTGCCCAACTCCCGCTGTGTAAAGGATCCATCCATGCATCTGAGACATTCCTTGGCAATACCCAACCGCGCCCCAGGCGTTGCAATACACAGTCTCATGGGTCAAGGGTCGAGGATTGCGCGATGAGTAAACGTTTCCCGTTACTTCGCCTGCTGGCTGCCTGCGCCACCGCCGCCACCCTGCTGGGCTGCTCACCGTCCGCTCAGGATCTGGAAGCCAACAAGACCCTGAAGATCGCTTTCTTTCGCGACAACACCACACTCGTCAGCCTCGATCCCTTCCAGGTTTACTGGCTGGAGCATCGCGTAGTTTTGCGCAACGTTGCCGAGTCGCTGACCGATCAGGACCCGCAAAACGGCAAGATCATTCCCTGGCTGGCTGAAAGCTGGGAAGTCAGTGATAACGCGCTGGAATACACGTTCCATCTGCGCAAAGACGTGACCTTCAGCAATGGCACGCGCTTCGACGCTCAGGCGGTCAAAGCAGCCTATGACTCCAACAAAGCCTTTGCGGCGCAACTGCCTACCACGTTCGGCGCGACCTATCTGAAGGGCTACGATCACGCAGAAGTCGTCGATGACTTCACCGTGAAGCTGGTGTTGTCCACGCCTAACGCAGGATTTCTGCAAGCCACCTCAACCACCAACCTTTCGATTCTGGCGCCGGAATCCTACAAGCTCAGCGTCAAGGAACGTTCGCTGGGCGCCATTATTGGCACCGGGCCGTTCGTGCTCGAGCGCTACACCCCGGAAAGCGGCTTGAAGCTGGTCAAGCGCAAGGGCTATGCCTGGCCGTCCGCCAATGCGAAGAACAAGGGCGAGGCGCACCTCAATACCGTCGAGGTCAGCTACGTGCCGGAAGAAAGCGTGCGCAACGGCCAGTTCGTACAAGGTCAGGTGGATATTCTCTGGCCTCGCGCGCCCTTCTCTGAAGTCGATCTGAACCTGTTCAAATCCAAGGGCGCCACGATTCAGAGCCGTTCGCTGCCTGGCCCGGCGCTGAACTTCTACCCTAACACCCGTGGCACGCGCATCCTGGCGGATCGCAATGTGCGGCTTGCGCTGCAAAAAGGCATCGACCGCAAGACCTATGCCGCGACCGTGTACAACCCGCAGTTCCCGGTGGTGACCAGCATCTATGACGTGACTACGCCGTATTACAAAAACAAGTCCGACCAGTTGGCCTACGACCCGCAAGGTGCGGAAAAGCTACTGGATGATGCAGGCTGGCAAAAAGGTCCGGACGGCTATCGCAGCAAGGACGGCAAACGACTCAAGCTGGTCTACAACTTGTCGCCAGCGGAAACCGCAGGCGATGTGCTGATTCAGGACCAACTGCGCAAGATAGGCATCGAACTCAAGCTCAATGTGCTGACCACCGCTGAATGGGCGGCCGCCAACGCCTCGGGCAACTATGACCTGACCTCTACCTACATGACCCGTGCCGACCCGATCATTCTGCAAACCATTATTGATCCGCGCTCGGCCAACAGCTCGACCCTGGCCACCAACCTGTATGCACCGGAAACCCTGCCCAAGGCACTGGAACTGTTTGATGCGGGCCTGACTGCCACACAGGCCGAACAGCGCGCCAAGGCTTACGGCGATCTGCAGGATCTGTTGATCGAAGAAGGCTCGGCATTCCCGATCTACGAGCGCGTCTGGCAGGCCGCGACCGCCAAGAAAGTCCATAACTTCTACTGGACCGCCGAAGGCTTTGCCCTGCTCAACGACATCGAGATCGCAGCGCCATGAGCCGCTACGTGATCGGCCGGATTGGCCAGGCGCTGCTGGTGTTGTGGGGCGCGTACAGCGTGACGTACTTCATCCTGTATTTACTGCCCGGTGACACGCTGTCGATCATGCTCAGTGCGTCGGGTGTCGAAATCGACGCGCTGTCGCCTGAAGAAATCGCCAAGGCACAAGCCTATTACGGTCTGGATGGCGGGATTTTCCAGCAGTACTTTCACTTGCTGTGGGGCGCGGTCCAGGGTGATTTCGGCAGCTCGCTGACCCTCAACCGCCCTGTGGCAGAATTGCTCGTCGAGCGCTTGCCGCAGACCCTGGCGCTGGCCGGTCTGGCCATCGTGTTTTCATTGATTGGCGGCATCGGTCTGGCCTACCTCACCGCTTATGTACGCTGGCAGCCGCTCAAGGTCGCACTGGCCCGATTGCCCTCGCTGGGCTTTTCGGTGCCAGTGTTCTGGATGGGGCTGCTGCTGATTCAGTTATTTGCCTTTACCCTGGGCTGGTTCCCGGCCACCGGCAATCAGGGCTTTTCCAGCCTGATCCTGCCCGCCGTCACCCTGGCGATTCCCAGCGCTGCGGTTTATGCCCAGGTGTTGCAACGCGGCTTTCAAGGTGTCTGGAAAGAACCCTACATCATTACCGCCTACGCCAAAGGCCTGAGCCGTGCCCAGGTTCAGGCCCGGCATGCCTTCAAGAACGCGGCATTGCCGTTGCTGACCCTGATCGGTCTGCAAGTGGGCAATACCGTCTCCGGAGCCGTACTGGTCGAGACGATCTTTGCCCGTTCTGGAGTCGGTCGCCTCGCGCAAGAAGCCGTATTACGCCAGGACATCCCCGTGGTACTGGCAATCGTCGCAGTTTCGGCGGCGGCCTTTGTTCTGATCAATCTGATCGTTGACCTGCTCTACCCCGCCCTCGACCCACGTATCGCCCACACACCAAAGGTCTCCTGACGCCATGACTATTTTTGATAATCGCCTTGAACGTCTGGCCCGCAGCTTCACCAAAACGGATCCGGCACCGCCCGCGCTGTGGCGACGTCGCAGTCGTTTCAGCCGCGCACTGGAGGCCACCCAACCGCTGTTGCGCCGACCAGGCTTCGTGCTGGCGGTGGCAATCATCGCCTTTGCGTTGTTGTCCGCCGTGGCGCCCAACCTGCTCACCCACTTTGCGCCTTACGCTACCTCCCCCATCGACAAACTCACTCCACCCAATGGTGTGCATTGGTTCGGCACCGATGAACTCGGCCGAGACCTCTACACCCGCGTGGTTTACGGATCGGGCCTCTCGGTACAGGCAGCATTGCTGGCAGTGGGCATCGCGCTGGCGGGTGGCTTGAGCCTGGGCATCGTCTCCGGTTTCGCTGGCGGGCGCATCGATGCCGTGATCATGCGTTTCATTGATGTACTGCTGGCCCTTCCAGGCCTGCTGCTCGCGCTGGCCATCGTCACCGCGATCGGCTTCGGCACCATCCCGGTGGCCATCGCCGTGGGCGTAGGGATCATCCCCGGTTTCGCCCGCACCACGCGAGCCGAAGTGCTGCGCATCAAAACCCTGCCCTACGTTGAAGCGGCGCGTCTGGGCGGCGCCAGCTGGACCCGGACCTTGCTGCGCCACATCCTGCCCAACGCCTGGGGCCCGTTTGCAGTACTGGCAACACTGGATTTCGGCGCGGCGATTCTCGCGACTGCGGGCCTGAGCTTTCTCGGTTTCGGCGCAGAACCACCGGCTGCCGAATGGGGCACGCTGATCGCCAACGGTCGTCATTTCCTGATGACCGCGCCGTGGGTATCGTTGTTGCCGGGGCTGTTCGTCGTCGCCGTCGTATTCAGCTTCAACCACATCGCCCGCACCCTTGAGGAGACTCAACGATGAGCATCACGGATGCATTGATCGACGTGCGCCAACTGGCTGTTGCTTACCGTTTTGGCGGGCAGGTCAATCAGGCTGTGCGCGGCGTCTCCTTTCAGGTCGCCAAAGGGGAAACCCTGGCCATTGTCGGTGAGTCCGGTTCCGGCAAGTCCACTATGGCGAATGCCATTCTTGGGCTATTACCGGACAACGCCATAGTGACCGGCGGCGAACTGTGGGTCGACGGCACGGACCTGACCCACGCCTCTGAACGGCAGAAGCGCCAGCTTCGTGGCAGCACCATCGGTTTGGTGCCGCAGGATCCCATGGTCGGTTTGAACCCGACGCTGCGCATTGGCAAGCAAATCGGCGAGGCGCTGATTCAGGCTCACGGCCGTCGTTATCCCGCATTGGATGCTGATGTGCTGGAGTTGCTGCAACAGGTGGGTCTGGACAAGCCATTGCTGCGCGCCCGGCAATATCCCCATGAACTGTCGGGTGGCATGCGTCAACGCGTGCTGATCGCGATTGCGCTGGCGGGCAACCCTCGGCTGATCATCGCCGACGAACCCACCAGTGCGCTGGACGTGACTGTACAACGCAAGATTCTTGATCACCTGCAACGACTGGTGGCCGAGCGCGGCATTTCGTTATTGATCATCACCCACGATCTGGGCGTGGCTGCAGATCGCGCGGATCGAGTATTGGTGATGAAAAGCGGTGAACTGGTCGAACAAGGCCCGCCGCAACAGATTCTGATTAACCCGAGCCATTCCTACACCCAGGCATTGATAGCCGCCGCGCCCGCTTTCGGCCAGCGCAAGACGCCCGTTGCACCTCGCACTCTGGCGAAGGGTGCAGCGCCGATTCTGACGCTGGAGAATGTCGGCAAGTCGTTTCGGTTGCCCTATGTGAAAGGCGAAAACGCTGAATTCCAGGCCCTTGAAGACGTCAATTTCAAGGTATATCCGGGGCAAACGCTGGCCATTGTGGGCGAGTCCGGCTCGGGTAAAAGCACCGCGTTGCGCATTGCGTTAGGTCTGGAAAAACCGACTCAGGGCCGCGTGCTGTTCGAAGATCAGGACATCACTCATTTGGGCTGGCGCGACTTCCGCCCTTTGCGCAGACGTATGCAACTGGTTCAGCAGAACCCTTTCGCTGCCCTCGACCCGCGCTTCACCTTGTTCGAGAGCATCATCGAGCCGCTGGTGTCGTTCGGGCTGTTAAAAGGCCGGGACCTGGAACAGGCCGCACGCAAGCTGATCGAGCGGGTGCATCTGCCGGTGGCTTATCTCGACCGTTTGCCACGGGAGCTTTCCGGTGGTCAGCGACAGCGAGTCGCCATCGCCCGGGCACTGGCGTTGCAACCGGACTTGCTGCTGCTCGACGAGCCGGTCTCGGCCCTCGACGTGTCGGTACAGGCGCAGATTCTTGATCTGCTGGTGGAATTGCAACACGAACTGGGCATCGCCTATGTGCTGGTGTCTCACGACCTCGCGGTGGTCGCCAGCGTGGCTCATCAGGTGCTGGTATTGCGTCAGGGCAAGACCGTCGAACAAGGCGCTGCCAGCGAAATTTTCCACCAGCCGGAAGCGGCGTATACCCGTGAGCTGATTGATGCGATACCGGGGCGACGGCTGGAGGTGGCAGCGCAGTATTGAATTGAAATCCATTCGGCAGCGCTCATCAAACAAAATATAACCACATGATTTGGAATGCTCTTCTGTAGGAGTGAGCTTGCTCGCGATAGCGTCAGCACAGGCAATATATTCATCGACTGATAGACCGAATCGCGAGCAAGCTCACTCCTACAGGTACTGTGTTTACAGCTCGATGTTGGTACACATCCCACAAGGACAATCATGACCCGCACCCTTCTGGCTTTGACCCTCGCCTCGCTTCTCGCACCGGCCCTCAGCCAGGCTGCGACAACGGATATCACTGATGCGCAGTACCGGAAAGTGCTTGAAGGCCCATGGCGAACAAAGGAAAACAGCGCCCGCGACAGGTATCGTCATCCACAAGAGACATTGAAGTTCTTCGGTCTGCAGGCTCAGCAGACGGTAATCGAGATCACCCCGGGTGGTGGCTGGTACAGCGAAATTCTCGCGCCCTTGCTCAAGGACCATGGCCGTTACATCGCAGCCCTTCAAGCGCCCTCCTCTGGCGACTATTACAAGAAAGCCGCCGATGGCCTGAAGCAAAAACTCAAGGCGGACCCAGCTCGCTATGGCGAAGCGGAAACCATCGAGTTCGACCCGCAGGCACCGGTATTCGGCAAACCCGGCTCTGCCGACCGCGTACTGACCTTCCGCAACGTACACAACTGGGTTCTGGCCGATGACGCGCCGCAGATGTTCGCCGCGTTTTTCAAGGTGCTCAAACCCGGTGGCGTGCTGGGCGTGGTGGATCACAGGGCCAAAGACGGAGCGGATGTCAGCAGCATTAAAGCCAGCGGCTATCTGCCTACTGATTACGTGGTGAAACTGGCCACGGATGCGGGCTTCAAGCTGGAAGCGCAAAGCGAAGTCAACGCCAACCCGAAAGACAGCAAAGACTACTCCGCAGGCGTCTGGACCTTACCGCCCTCGTACAAACTGGGCGATCAGGACCGGGCGAAATACACAGCGATCGGCGAGTCTGACCGGTTCACGTTGCGGTTTGTGAAGCCGGTGGGTAATTAGGGCACAGCTTATGACCTGGAATGCAGACCTGTGCAGTCTGTGTGGGAGCTGGGCTTGCCCGCGAGCGTGCCGGTGACGAACGCCTCATCGGCGCTGTAGACCTGAGCCAGCGTGAATTCGCCTTCGTGAACCTTGATACCGTTTTCACGCGCCAGACTGACCAGGGTCTGGCGGGTAATGCCGTTGAAGCAGCAATGCGCCGATGACGTCCACAGTTCACCTTTGCGCACGATAAAGAAGTTGGTGGAGTTGCAGCTGGCGACGAAGCCCCGGCTGTCGAGCATCAAAGCCTCATCGGCACCCGCGTGCAACGCTTGCAGCAAAGCCTGAATCAGGTTCAGACGGCTGTGGGAGTTGAGCCGCAAATCAAACACGTCCGGCGTGCTGCAACGGTAGGTCGAGGTGAACAGCGAAATGCCTCTTGCCTTGGCTTCCAGATCGACGACCTTGTACTCAGCTACACACACCACAGTCGCCTTGCCAATGATGAAGCGCGGATCCTGATTGGGCGTGCTTTTGCGCCCACGGGTGACCATCAGACGCAAGTGTGCACCGTCAGTCATGCCATTGATAGCCAGGGTATCCCAGAGCACTTTTTCGACTTCGGCACGGGTCAGGCCAATATCGAGATCGATACTCAACGCACCTTCGAACAACCGGTCCAGATGCGCCTGCAGGGCAACCAGACGGCCTTGCACCAGTCGCAGTCCTTCCCAGACGCCATCGCCGCAGACAAAACCGGCGTCGAAGATCGATACCTTAGCGGCATCGCGATGAACGAACTCACCGTTGAGGTAGACCTTGACGTCCGCATTGCGCGGGTCTGGTGCATACGCCTGACTGCTGGTGGTTGAAAGCATGGGGGTCTCCGGTCTTAAAAAGAACGCTCGGCAAAGCGGGCGAGGAATTCCTGGGTACGGGGTTGCTGCGGGTTCTTCAGCACTTGATCAGGCGTGCCCTGCTCATGGATGACGCCATTTTCGAGAAACAGTACCCGCTCGGCAAAGTGGTAAGCGAAGCCCAGTTCGTGAGTCACCAGCAACAAGGTGCGACCTTCGTCAGCCAGTTGGCGAATCACCCGCAGGACTTCGCCGACCAATTCGGGGTCAAGCGAAGACGTCGGCTCGTCAAACAGCAAGACCTCAGGTTCCATGACCAACGCACGAGCAATCGCCACGCGCTGTTGCTGACCGCCTGACAAACGCCCCGGGTAGGTATCGCGGCGGTCGGCCAGGCCGACTTTTTCCAGCTGCGCCAACGCACGTTCACGCGCTTCGGCCTGCGGGATCTTTTTCACCGAGATCAGCCCTTCCATGACATTTTCCAGCACGCTCATGTGCGGGAACAGGTTGAACTGCTGAAAGACCATGCCGACCCGTTCGCGTACTTCGCGCAGTTGACGCTCTTGATAGGAGCGCTCACCGCCACGCTCCTCACCCAGCAGCACGCCATTGAGTTCGATCTCGCCGCTGGTGGGCATTTCCATGAAATTCAGGCAGCGCAGCAACGTGCTCTTACCCGATCCGCTGCCACCGATGATGGCGATGCGTTCACCGCGACGGACGTTCAGATCAATCCCTTTTAGCACTGGCTGATCGAAATTCTTGTGCAACTGGCGGATACGGAACAACGGTTGTTCGGTCATGACAATTCTCAACAAATCAGCGAAGCGCCAGACGGCGTTCAAGGCGCGCAGCGAGGAAGCTGAACGGCCAGATCAGGCAGAAATACAGCAGCGCAACCACCGTCAGAATTTCCAGCGGTCGATAGTAGCTGGAGCTGAGCAAACGCCCCTGATACATCACTTCGGTCACTGCCAGGGTGGAGGCCAGTGACGTCACCTTGACCAGTTCAATCATGCGATTGGTGAGTGCGGGAAGCATGCGCTGGCAGGCCTGCGGCAAGATGATCCGCCGTAACGCACGGGCCCGACTCATGCCCAGCGCTTTGGCGCCCTCCCACTGACCGCGGACTACCGACTGAAGACCGGCACGAAAAATTTCCGCGCAGTAGGCCGCGGTGTACAAGCTCAGCGCCAGCGCCGCCGCGAAGAATGGCGTGAAGCGCACTCCCAGCAAGACCGGAAAGGCGTAGTAGATCCAGATCAACTGAATCAGCACTGGCGTGTTGCGGAACACTTCAATAAAGGCAACGGCAGGCAAGGTAACGCGCCGCTTGGGCGACAAACGCGCGACGCCCAGCATCAGCCCGACTGGCACGCCAACCAGCGCGGCGATCACAAACAATTGCAGGGTGACTTTCAGCCCACGCAGCAGCACTGGCAAGTTGTCGATGACGATCTGGAAATCCCAGGTGTAATCCATCTCAAGCGCTCCTCGCCAGGTGGCGTTCAAGGCGCTGGCTGGCCAGACTCGCCGCAAACAGCACACTGAAATACATCACGGCAATCACGCTATAGACCTCCAGTGGCCTGAACGTCTGAGTATTGATCTGCATGGCCTGATACAGGAGTTCGGCATACGCCAGCGACGACGCCAGCGCCGTGGTTTTGACCAGCTCGAAACTGCGTTCCAGAAAGGGTGCGAGCATGCGCCGCAGTGCTTGCGGCAGGATGATCCTGCGCAGCACTCTGGCCTGGGTCATGCCCAATGCCTTGGCGCCCTCCCACTGGCCACGTTCCATGGACGCAATGCCGCCGCGCAACACTTCGGCGTAAAAGGCGCTGGACTGGATCGACAGCGCCAGTACGGCAGCCGTAAACGGCGACAGACTGACCGGTGCCAGTACCGGCAACGCGTAGAAAAACCAGAAGAAATGCACGATGGCCGGGGTATTGCGGTAGAAACCGATAAAGGCCATCGCCGGGTAACGCAGCACGGCCCGCGATGACATGCGCAACACCGCCATCAAAGCACCCAGCAGGACACCAAAAAACAGTGAGACCAGCGCGATACGCAACGTGCCCAACAGACCTTCGAACAGCAAGCCGCTATAGGGCCATATCGCAGAAAAATTCCAGGTATACACTCGTTGTTTCTCTCCTGGGGTGTTCCCCTCTGAGGCCGCTCAGCATTGCCTTCGCCAGACAAAGGCCGCGCATGGTAATAGCTGGACACAAATAGCGATAAATACCTGATATGCATTTGCATATTCGTTTTTGTTCTAGCAATCCATATGCCATTCGATTGCGTAAGCAGTAGCCTTTGACGTTTTCACACGGGCACCGCCATGAGCAGCGATTCACTGACCCACACCCTCGCGCGATTCGCTGCAGACCTGAAGTTGACGCACGTGCCCGACGTGGTGCGTGAGCAGATCAAACTGCACCTGATCGACGCCCTCGCCTGCGGTCTTGCCTCAACGCGCAGCGAACTGGCAGTCAGATTCCAGCAGCATTGCATCGAAGAATACGCTGCGGGCCCCTGCGCGCTGTTGGGCACCTCCGTGCGTCTGGCACCGGTGGGCGCTGCGCTGTACAACGGCATGGCAATCAACGCGCTGGATCATGACGATGGCTTCGAGGTGGATGGCCGCGGAATGGGTCATCCGGGTGCAAGTCTGGTAGCTGCGGCACTCAGTGGTATCTGGCTGCGCAAAACCTCTGGCGTTGAACTGCTGGAAGCGCTGATCGCCGCTTACGAGATCAACGCTCGGGTAATCATCGCTGTGCAGCCAAGCATTGAACGCTTTCGTCAGGTGTACGGCGTTTGCCAGCATCAGGCATTGGGTGCTGCGGTTGCGTTTGGCAAGCTGATGCAGCTGGACGCGGCAGGTCTGGAAAATGCCCTGGGTCTGGCGGGCACGCTGACGCCACTGCCGAGCCTGCGTAAATACAACTGGGAATCCCGACCATTGGTGTCATTCAAGGACTTCACCGCACCAGCCGCCGAGGCCGGGGTCCGCGCGGTGCGCCTGCAACAGCATCAGTGGGTAGGCGCTCAATCGGTGCTGGATGGTGATCAGGGCTTGTGGCGCATGCTCGGCTCCGATCGGTTTGATCCACACCTGCTAGTCGCCGGTCTGGGCAGCGAATGGCTTGCAGCCAACGCCAGCCTCAAGCACTACCCCGCCTGCCGGTGGATACACACGGCGCTAGAGTCGTTCGAGCAATTGCAATCGAGCCATTCCTTCCACGCCTCGGCCATCAGCGAGATACGCGTACTGACCGGCACCACCCAGGCCCGCGACTTTATGGACAGGCGACCGGTCAACGAAGTGGACGCTCAATTCAGCCTGCCTCATACACTGGCCTGTCTTGCGCTGGGCATCGCGACACAGGATTGGCACACAGCTCGCACCTTGAATGATCCGCAGATTCAGGCGTTGGCGGATCGGGTGGTTGCCGAGGTCGACCCGGAATTGAACGCGCTGATGGCCGATACCCGCCGCCCGGCCGGGCAAGTGCTGGTACGACTGGGTGAGGAAATGATTACCGGCCTACGACTGGACTATCCGCTGGGTTGCCGCGAAAGGCCATTGAGCCGCGAACAGGTGGCAGACAAATTCCGCCAGTACGCGCCATTGGGCGGCGCTGCTCAGAACGTCGAATTGATACTGGCGGGGTTGTTTGCAATTGAAGAGTGCGAGGATGTGGCGGTATTGCTGGAGGGGTTGTCTGGACCTGATTCACCCCACTCGGGCGCCGGCGGGTCGTGAACAATTCAGAACCCTGTGGGAGCCGGGCTTGCCCGCGATAAGGTTCAGGTAATCTGCCTGACAAACCGCGGTGTCTGTATCGCGGGCAAGCCCAGCTCCCACAGAGCCGACCCGAGCTGTGTCAGAAACACCGCTATCTCAGCCTTCGGCAGCTCCTACAGCTCATTCACAGGTATCGAGTTACTTCGCCCACTGTTCCTTGATCACCGGCGGTACTTTGATTGGGTCTACGCCGCGCAGGCTGCGGGTTGTGAACAATTCAGAACCCTGTGGGAGTGGTCCCGGTATCCCTGACACCTCGCTGTCGCTAAGCAAACGGATGACCCTGTAGGAGCCAACTTGTTGGCGAGACGTCGGACCCGCATCGTCAGAAATTCCGCTTCGCCAACAAGTTAGCTCCTACAAGGTCCGCGTTTCAAATCCATTATTGGAGTGATGTTTGATAGGAGCCGACCCGGGCTGTGTCAGAAACACCGATATCGCAGTCTTCGGCAGCTCCTACCGCTCATTCACAGGTATCGAGTTACTTCGCCCACTGCTCCTTGATCACCGGCGGTACTTTGCTAGGGTCTACGCCGCGCAAGCGCAGAGCGTCTTCGTAGTACTTCTGGGTGGTTCCGCTTTCATAGAGTTTGGCGAATTCCTTGCCGACGAAATCCCGGAAGGTCTTGTCATCTTCGTAACGCACAGCGCCACTGGTGCTCACCGCGACGATAGGCGTTGGCAGGATCAACGTCCCTTTGCGCACTTTGGCTTGTTGCAGCGCCAGCGCCGGGTGGAAGTAAGACAGGCCGTCGACACGTCCTGCATAGAACGCGGCAACGCCTTCGTCCATGTTGGTGTAGCGCTCCAGATGGGCCTTTTTGAAGGTCTTGCTGAGGATCAAGTCCGGACTGCTGCCCTGGGTGACGCCAATACGCACGTCGTCACGGTCCAGGTCTTCCCAGGTGGTCGCGGTCAGGCCGTCACGGAGCAGTACGCCTTGGGCATACCAGAAGAATGGCTGCTCGGGAAAATCCACAGCCTTGCGACGTTCTTCAGTCGGGTCCAGCACCAGCATCAGGTCAATCTGACCGGATTGCAGTGCAGCGACCGAATTACCCCACGTAGTTTCGACCGTAACCAGTTTGACGCCCAGTTCCTTGGCGATGTCCTTGCCCACGTTGTAGCCGATGCCGTTCCACTCCTCGGTGGCAGGATCCTTGAAAAACCAGGGCTCCCCCTGAGCGACACCAATCCGTAGCTCACCTGAATCGTGGATCTGCTTCCAGGTCGAGGCCGACTCTGCGGCCTGGGCGATGGAAACGGTGGACAGCAGCGCAGCGGCAATGACTCGCGCGTAGAAACCTAGAGACTTCATCGAGGTGATCCTGTTGACGTTGTTGACCCGTGTGGGGGGACGAATGATGGCAATTCGCACAGCGCATTCAAAAGAATTAATAGTATGTTTTTAATTACCTCAAGGAATATCAGAACAAACAACCTACCGAAAAATCAGATACCCGAAGGTAACGATTTGTAAAACATCACCGACCATCTCACCGACGGGCGCGCTTCTCAAGGGGTTTGGATGTGTTTCTATCCATGACACCTCTGTTACACATTCAAGAATGAAAGGAGTCGTCGCATGCCCGCCCACTCGTTAAGCCGCCGTCACTTCATTCAAGCAAGCTCAGCGCTGGCCGCAATGGCTGCCTTGTCTCCCCTGCTTCCGGCATTTGCGGCGACATCGCTGTTGACCCGCAAGATTCCCTCATCAGGTGAAGACTTGCCGGTGATTGGCCTGGGCACCGCGCGCACCTTTAACTTTGCACTGACTTCAGAAGAGATGACTCCGGCGCTGGAAGTCCTCAAGACGCTACTGAATGGCGGCGCAAAGTTGATCGACACCGCGCCGAGTTACGGGGAATCACAATCCGTCACAGGCGAATTGCTGACCCGCGCCAAAGCCCATGGCCAGGCCTTTATCGCCACCAAGGTTTCGTCAACAGGGCGAGAAGCGGGTTTGCAGCAAATAGAGCAAGCGTTCAAACAACTGCAGACCGAACGTATCGACCTGATTCAGGTGCACAACCTGCAAGACACAACCACTCAGTTGCAGACCTTGCGCGAACTCAAGCAACAGGGTCGTATTCGCTACATCGGCGTGACGCATTACGTCGAGTCGGCTCACGATGAACTGCTGGCGGTGCTACAGAAAGAGAAAGTGGATTTCGTTCAGGTCAACTATTCCATTGGCGCCCGCAATGCTGAAAAGCGTCTATTGCCCTGGTGCGCCGATAATGGCGTCGCAGTGCTGGCCAACCGCACCTTCGAGGCCGGTCGACTGTTTGCCAAGGTCAAAGGCAAGCCATTGCCGGATTGGGCATCTGCCGAACTGGATGCCAGTTCATGGGCACAACTGATGCTCAAATTTGTGCTCGCCAACCCAGCCCTAACCGCAGTGATTCCGGCGACCAGCAACCCGCGTTATGCTGCCGACAACCTTCTGGCAGGCCAGGGCCGATTGCCGGACGCCAGGTTGCGTGAGCGGATCGCCGAACAGTTCGCCTGATCACCCAAGCCGGGAGCGTCTCCGTGTCCTTTGTTGACCACCCACTGATCCAACGCGCTGCCCGTGTCATCAACGCCGAGCCGGAAGAATTGAGCCCGGCACTCGCTGGCTTTGCGCTCTTCTTCTGCCTGTTCTGTGGCTATTTCATGCTGCGCCCGATTCGTGAAGCGATGGGGATTCAGGCGGGCGTCGAGAATCTGCAGTGGTTATTCACGGCGACATTCGTGGTCATGCTGATTGCCGTACCGCTGTTTGGCTGGCTGAACTCTGTAGTGCCACGCGTCCAGTTCGTCGACTGGGTGTACGGATTCTTTGCCATCAACCTGCTGTTTTTTGCCCTGACATTTGCCCTTCATGACGACAGCGTCTGGCTGGCGCGAGCGTTCTACGTGTGGATCTCGGTCTACAACCTGTACGTGGTGTCAGTGGCCTGGAGCCTGATGGCCGACGCGTTCGATGGCGCGCAGGCACGGCGGTTGTTTGCGTTTATCGCGGCGGGCGCCAGTGTGGGCGGCTTGATGGGGCCACTGATCAGTGCGTTCTCGATTGACGTGCTCGGCCAAGGCGGACTGGCGCTGTTCAGTGCGTTATTGCTGCTGCTGGCATTGGCACTCAAACGCTACCTCATGGCGTGGCGCGAATCTGGCGGCGCAGGACGGCCCGGTGCACCACCTGCTGAAAACCCGCGTCGGCCAGTGGCGGGCAACCCGTTCAGCGGCATGCTGCGAGTGCTGCGTTCGCCATATCTACTGGGCGTGTGCCTGTTTGTGGTGTTGCTCGCCACTGCAAGCACCTTTCTGTATTTCGAACAGGCGCGACTGGTTTCGGAGTTGTTTGCTACACGTGAGGAGCAGATCCGCGTATTTGGCCTGATCGACTTTGCGGTGCAGGCCGGTGCCCTGGTCTCGCAACTGTTCATCACCGGACGCATCGCTCAACGCTTCGGTATACGGGTGCTGCTGGCGGGCGTTCCGGCGCTGGTCTGTATCGGCTTCATCGGCCTGGCGCTGGCACCGACCTTCGCCATGTTGGCCGGGCTGATGATCGTGCGCCGCATCGGCGAATACGCCTTTATTCGGCCCGGTCGGGAAATGCTTTTCGCGCCTCTGGATGCCGAGACCAAATACAAAGCCAAGAACTTCATCGATACCGTGGTCTATCGCGGCGGCGACGCCATCAGTGGCTGGGCCAAGAGTCTGCTGGACATGCTGGGTCAAGGCACTGCGCTGGTGGCCTTGGTGGGCGCAATCTGTGCGGCACTCTGGGCGGTTACGGGGTGGTATCTGGGGCGGCGGATGGATCGGGACGTGATCGAAGAGCGCGTGAAACAAACTGATCACCTGGATTGAAATGCAATCCCTGTAGGAGCTGCCGAAGGCTGCGAAACATTTATCCTGATACACCGATATCGCAGCCTTCGGCAGCTCCTACACAGACTGTGTGAAAACGACTGCAGGCTGGGCACCTTCGGTGCTACGCGCACAATACTGCGTTGCGCCTTGTCTTGCGGTCGCTCGCTACGTTTTCACACAGTCTGTACAGGGCCGATGTTAGCCGCACGACAGCGCAGTGTAGCCCGAGCCTCCTGTCAAACAGGAACCGCAACATCGCCCTGCCCCGTAGCATCCAGCGCCTGGCGTACAAACCCGTTGGCCTTCTGCCGTTCGATAAAGCGCTGCACAAACTCAGCACCTGCAACATGCTGGCGAGGGACGGCCATGGCCTGGCGAATCGATGTGAATGCGCCTTTAAGTACTCGATAACCTGAATGAGCAGCGGCGAATTTCTCCAGTGGCTGGCGAACCCCGGCTGCTGCGTCCAGCCCTTGTTCCAGAAACAAATCGACTGCCGCAGCAGAGGTTTCTGCGCGGCACAGTTCGGCGTGCTGCAGTGTTCTGCTCAGATACAGGTCATAGGCAGCGCCTTTACCCACCGCCAGTCGCAGGCCACTGCGATCCAGATCGTCCACTTCCCTGAACGCAGAATCTGCGGCGACAAGGTAAGTCCCTTCAATCGCTACGTAAGGATCACTGAACGCGATCTGCTCAGCGCGCACGGGCTCGATGGCCAGAAATGCAACGGTCCATGCAGCTTGTTCCAGTGCGGCGAACACCTTGCCTGCCGCATCGAACGTAACCATCTCCAGACGCACACCCAATTCCTCGGCCAGTGCTTTCGCCAGCTGTACAGAAACCCCTTGAGGGCTGCCATCGGCCGCCTGCTGCGCGAGCACCGGATTGCCAAAATTGATGGCAGCGCGCAGAACACCGTCAGGCGCCAGGTCAGCCAGTACCGCCGGGGATATTTCGCTCATGTTTTCTCCTGGTTATTTTTAGGCACGGCAGCACGATGCCATGAAACATAAACAACTTTTCTCAAAATCATCCTGTATCCCCTGAGAACACCGAAAGCGCAACACATTAGTCCTGTAGGAGCTCAACCGAGGTTACGAGGCCAGCGATGGCGGTGTGTCAGACAAACCGTGATCGCTGGCCTCGTAACCTCGGTGAGCTCCTACAGAACAGGGTTCGGCTCATCAGACAACATTTTGGCTAATTGAAGCCCTCTACCGGCGCAACAACTCACCCATTATTACCAATCCCGCAACAGTGTTTTCCCTAAATGCGGAATGACAATTTGTCGCAGGCAGGGCTTTTTTTGATATCGTTGCAAAAGTAACCAGTTAGTTAATTGTTTGCGGAGTTCCATCGAACTGAGCCGTGTCGTCTGCGTCGAGCCCGAAAAGTTTGCTCGCGACCACTGCCCGGAAGCAGCTTCACCGGCCGCTTCCTCCACTACGCTTAACCTTTCACACAAACGCTCACGCGTTATCAGGATCATGCACCATGACTAAGTCTCAACCTACGGCATCCGTCAGCCGCTGGCCCATCTGGGTCGCGGCTCTCGGCGTGCTGGTATTTGGATTACTGTTCACAGGACTGGGCGGCTTTCTCGTCACGGTTGGCGGCAGTTGGTACTTCCTGCTTGCCGGTCTCGGTATGCTCGTCTCGGCAGTACTGCTTTTCAAACAGCGCCTGACAGGTGCCTGGCTGTTCGCGGTCGTCATGGTGCTGTCCATCATCTGGGCCCTGGCTGACGCCGGTCTGAACTTCTGGCCGCAAATCTCCCGCCTGTTCGCCTTGGGCGTATTGAGCCTCGTGGTTGCGCTGGTCTACCCGACCCTGCGCAAAGCCAATGGCCTTGTGAGCGGTCGCGGCGGTTATGCGCTGAGCGGCTTGCTGGCCCTGGCCATCGTTGGCGGCGTATGGGGTATGTTCATCCCGCACGCGTCGGTCTCCCCGACCGGTGACGGCCCGGGCCTGACCAAAGTCGACCCTGCCAAAGCGCAGAAAGACTGGGCCCATTACGGTAACGATGAAGGCGGCAGCCGTTTTGCGGCGCTGGACCAGATCAACCGCAGCAACGTCGGCAGCCTGGTGCCCGCCTGGACTTACCAGACCGGTGACGTGGCGATCAGCGACGGCAACGGTGCCGAAGACCAGATGACCCCGCTGCAAGTCGGCGACAAGGTGTTCATCTGCACCCCGCACAACAACGTCATCGCACTGGATGCCGACACCGGCAAACAGCTGTGGAAGAACGAAATCAACGCCCAGAGCAAAGTCTGGCAGCGCTGCCGTGGCCTGGCGTATTTCGATTCGACAGCGGCACTGGCTCAGCCGGTTGACGGCAGCACACCCGCCACTGCTGTGTCGGTACACGCGGGTGCCAACTGCCAGCGTCGCCTGCTGACCAACACCATCGACGCGCGCCTGATTGCCGTGGACGCTGACACTGGCGAGTTCTGCCAGGGCTTCGGCACCAATGGCCAGGTTGATCTGAAGGCTGGCCTGGGTAACGTGCCGGACTCCTACTATCAACTGTCGTCCGCACCGCTGATGGCCGGTTCCACGGTAGTCGTGGGCGGTCGTGTGGCTGACAACGTTCAGGCCGACATGCCAGGCGGCGTGATCCGTGGTTTTGACGTGATCACCGGCGCGATGCGCTGGGCATTCGACCCGGGCAACCCGGAAGACAAAAATGCACCAGCGGGCGACGCTACGTATGTGCGCAGTACGCCAAACAGCTGGGCGCCGATGTCTTATGACCCGGCGATGAACACCATTTTCCTGCCCATGGGCAGCTCGTCCACCGACATCTACGGTGTTGAACGTACCGAGCTGGACCACAAGTACGGCGCTTCGATTCTGGCGCTGAACGCGACTACCGGCGAAGAGAAGTGGGTTTACCAGACCGTCCACAATGACTTGTGGGACTTCGACCTGCCGATGCAGCCTAGCCTGATCGACTTCACCAAAGCGGACGGCAGCAAAGTGCCGGCCGTGGTGATCGGCACCAAGGCCGGTCAGATCTTCGTGCTCGACCGCGCTACCGGCAAGCCGTTGACCAAAGTTGAAGATGTAGCGGTCAATGCTGGCAACATCCCCAACGAACCGTACTCGCTGACTCAGCCCCTGTCGAGCGGCATGCCGCAGATCGGCACCAAGCGCATGACCGAATCGGACATGTGGGGCGCGACGCCGTTTGATCAGATGCTGTGCCGTATCTCGTTCAAGCAAATGCGCTACGAAGGCCTGTACACCGCGCCGGGCACTGACAAGTCGTTGTCCTTCCCAGGCTCCCTGGGTGGCATGAACTGGGGCAGCCTCTCGACTGACCCGGTCCACGGCTTCATCTTCGTCAACGACATGCGTCTGGGCCTGTGGGTCCAGATGGTGCCGCAGCAGAAAGACGCCAAGGCTTCTTCCGGTGGCGAAGCGCTGAACACAGGCATGGGCGCAGTGCCGCTCAAAGGCACGCCGTATGCCGTGAACAAAAACCGCTTCCTGTCGATTGCCGGTATTCCGTGCCAGGCCCCGCCGTTCGGCACCCTGACTGCGATCGACATGAAGACCCAGAAAGTCGCCTGGCAAGTCCCGGTCGGCACCGTTGAAGACACCGGCCCACTGGGCATCAAAATGCACCTGCCGCTGCCAATCGGCATGCCGACACTGGGCGGCACGCTGTCTACTCAGGGCGGCTTGATCTTCATCGCCGGTACGCAGGACTACTACCTGCGCGCCTTCAACTCCGCCAACGGCGAAGAAGCCTGGAAAGCCCGTCTGCCAGTCGGTAGCCAGGGCGGCCCGATGACCTTTGTTTCGCCGAAAACCGGCAAGCAATACGTGGTCATCACCGCCGGTGGTGGCCGTCAGTCCCCGGATCGTGGTGACTACGTAATCGCTTACGCGCTGCCTGACAGCAAGTAATCGATAACAATAAAAACCCGCTGTCACTTAAGGGTGACAGCGGGTTTTTTATTGGCTTTGTTAAAGCCTGTCCCACGACCTTTCACTGATATTGAGATGCATCTGTGGGATGTCCCTGCAAACTCAAACTCCCAGTGGGAGCGAGGCTTGCCCGCGATATGGGCGCTATGGTGCATCAGGTGAATTAACGACTCACATCCACCGCCATTGAAAAACGCTCCTATCAAGACAGACTAAATCGCCTTGCGCTGCCCCTCCAACCCCATCACCGACGCCTCAACCAACGCACGCGCCGCCTCCAACTGATGCACAACCGAGCGCGCCAACGCCCGAAACTCCGGCGTATGGTTATCTGCAGATTCGTAAGCCGTAGCTGCGGCGCAGGTTAAGTATTCGCAAGCGAGCACCAGAGCGTCATTAACGCTGACATCTGGTTTTACCGTGAAGAGGCTGAAATTTGGTTCGGATTTGATCATGTGGGATCACCCTAATAGATTGAGACGCCATGGCGCAGCCTGCTGATTTAATGTCAGCGCACTGGTTGGCGATTGTTACTCCTCGATTGGGGCGGCCTGTCAAAACCGGTCGCTGGTTACGCGACGGACGGAGATTATTCGGTGACTGAGAGCGGTGCAACAAGCGCTGTCCGATACAGCAAAATTTCGGAATAGTCCTACAGGCTTGGAGAGTTCTGCCATGTAGTCATCGCGCGTAGAGTATTGCTGCCGCAACAAGTCAGAAGTAAAAAAGAGCAATCCCAAGCAGGCTTGAATGCTAAACATTCATGATTACGCCTGCGCAATCAGCTGACCTGATTACTGCTTCAAATCAATCATGAGCTTGTCGACCATTAAATCAACGGCATGACCAAAAGCAGTCCGCAATGCCTCTGGGTCCGTAGCGTAACGCTGGGGAGTAAATGCTAGATCATTGCCGTCACTGAGCGCCGTGATGGTCTCAAAGTTACGCCAGATCTGTTCGTCACCACGCCGCATGACTGCAGAAAGACCTATCGTCGGGTACAGCTCAGTACTGAAATTTTTCAATGACACGCCCCACTCCGTCACAATGAACTCTATTTTTGCATCGGCTGTGGCAGCATCCGGAGTGATGGTAAATAGTTTTTCTTTCGTTATCCGCGCCTCAAGTCGCTCTCGAAGGATCACGCCCACATCGATATCGTTGCGCTGCATATTGAGACGGATCGCTTCAGCCGGACTGACCCTTGTGTTATTCGTCGCCGAAGCAGCACTCGCTCCCGCCAATACCGCTGGTGAAATCTTGGAGCCAGTCACCATACCTGAAGCGGCTCCCACTCCCGCGCCCAGTCCGGCTTCCCATGCCTGATCCATACTGTTGTACGTGAATCTCCCCAAAGACATGTCAATCGGGACAATCCAGATGGATTTGACGAGTTGCCTGTTTTCGTTGGACAGGTCTTTGGTGACGCACCCTGCCAGCGAGGCAAAGAGGCATATACAGGCTGCTATTTTTTTGAAAGAACAATCCATTTCTGATCCTCTGGGCGGCATTAATTTTGGCGAGCGGAAAAAGGGTTGCATGACGACGCAAGCATATCAAGCTCGGTATGTTTAAGAGAAATTGAAGCGAAACCGGGGTCAGACCACGGTTAAGCACAAACCAATCATTTCAGAAAAACCGAATTATTAAAGAGCAGATTAAACAACCGAGGGTTGATCCAGCCCCCATAAACCAACTACGGCGAAACAAGAATCACTGGAAAATTTAAAGCTGCGCCTTCAACATAATTCCAAGATAGTGCAAGCAGCTTCTTTGATACATTCGCATCTATCGGCATGATTAACATCAAGAAAGCGTCCAACTCTTCACTGTACTCAATTCCTTTTATGCCTAGATTATTCCTTAGCCTTCCAGAAAACTCACATTCAACGCCATCAATCGAAAAGACATAAACTATCTCAGCATTAATATCCGAATAAGTAATTGACTGAACAACGAGAATGCTGCTTATAGATGGAGTGACCATTCCACACACCCTTAAATGCTTCAACGCCCCATTTATTACTACGGGCTCAGCCAAAGAATCAAGCACCTGAATTTTAGCTGCTCGATCTCACGCAGGTTCAGCTCTTGCCCTTCCCGGCCAAGAAACGCTATCGCCAGTTCCCGCTCCGACAGGCCACTGCCCACTTCGCCCTTGAGGCTTTCCAGCTTGCCTTCCACGACCAGCACTTCAAGCGTGCCTCGGGACAGCTCCCGCTGCAGCAAGTAAGCGCGCGTGTTTACCAGCTCTTTGTCGAGGTAATGATACGTGATGGCCTTGAGAAAGCGATTGAGTTGAGCAATTCTCACTGCTCAAAAGACGCGGATTGCAGGTACAGATCAAATCATGTCAGGTTCAGTTGAGCATCACCCTGCCCGGCTAGAACTTTAGCCACACAGAGCATCCAATCCGTCCAAACTGCCGGATCGGCAGTCTGACCATCGGCAAGATAACTCATACTGCCCAACAAGGAGCCCAAGCCATCTAACTTTGTTCGCTCATACAACTCGACAAGAAATTCATACATCGCAAGATATGCGAGTTCAGGTGTTAAATTCTCGGTACTCATTGCTATTTCCCTTTGAAGTAATCGAGGCAATGAAGAAACTGGGGGCAGACCACGATTAAGCATATCCTAATCACTGTATAAACCCAACTATCATATTGTTAATAACAAATCGTGTCCTGACCCGATTTTTTTTAATCCTTAATACGCTCAACCGAGACTCGGTGGGCATTGGCCATGTAACAGCGGTACTCTTCTCCAGCACGCGACAAAACGCCCCTCTCCCACCAACTACCCCCCTCATTCACATCCACACCCGGCTGCAACAAACTCTTGAACTCTTCATCCAGCAAAGCCACATCGTTAAAAAAGCCCTTCAGTTCAATCGCGCCATAAATACCAGGACAATTCTGCAATTCATTTATCAGACACCTAGCTCTAATTTCATTTTTATACTCCGAATAGTCCCACTCATATCCTTCACGGCACTGCCCAACAAGAAAGCGCCACTTCATAATTAGCGATTCTAGAGTTTCATTTCCAAACCCAAGGTCAGCCAACAAAACAGAGCAACAATCAATAACATTAGCATCACTCACACTTTATCCTCACAACATTTAAACCCTAGAAAACGGGGAAAACTGATGTCAGTCCACGATAAAAAAATAAAAGCTGTACGTCTACTTTTTTTGGACAGCCAATGGAAATTGGGGTCAGGCCACAATTAAGTAAAACCTACCAACTTAAAACAACCAAATTATTAAAGAACCAATAAATCAATCGGGGTCTGACCCCGTATTTCCGCTGACTGATTTTGCCAGCCACCTATGGAAAGTTTTAGTTATAAGGATGTATTCTGCACCTTCAGATCAGTTTCAAAATTCTTAGGTCATGTCGAAACAAGTCTGATTCGTCAGCAGGCACTCCGGCCAAAAGGCTATCAATTCCGTTTTTGGTGATTTGATCTTCAATCAGTTGACGCGCACGAGAACACCAGTCTTCATGCCATCCGCCAGATAGAACCAACAGGATGACTCGCCACATGAAGCTCTCCACTGGGCGCTCAAAGACGTTTTCAAATTGGTAATCGACGTATCCCATGATCTGTTCATGAGGCCACCCCTTCATAACCGCGTGGTCTCGACACCCTTCATAATAGCAGTCCAGCGCCCACGACTTAAGGGTTGTATAAGTAATACGCTCTTCGTGCAGCATCTCAGATTCCTTTTTTGGTCGGACGAATTACACCACCATTATCGAACACATTGACAGAATACAATTAGGGTCAGACCACGATTAAGCACAACCTAATCACTTCAAAAAAGCTAAACCATTAAAGATCGAATAAAACAGTCGGGGTCTGACCCCGTTTCCCTCCGGCCGACGTTTTTCCTTGGGAATCAGTGAGAGAATCGGGGTCAGAGTAAAAACAATGGTGGTCTGATCCCTTTTCTATATTGGGCGGCCAGCGGAGACACATGGTGACTCTTCTACCCAGTACGACCCTCAACCTCAGGTGCAAATAGGATCCGTCTAATAAAAAAATGTCGGTCTGACCCCGATCCCTATGGCCCTATCTTCAAAAAAAACCCCATAACAATCTTGGCCTGCTCCACCTTTTTTATATATACCGAAATTTCCAATAATCATTACCTGCCACTATCCAGTACCGCTCGCGAGCAGGAATTAAAAAACTAAAATCAAAGCACTCAGCAGTCCAATCCGGATAAGCTAAACTCTCATGATCACGCACATCGTCCATGTGCATAAAAATTTTTCTGTCGAAGTTTATGTAAAACCTGGGAAAAGTGGAATGAATAACATTAACCTGTTTAAAAAGGTTTGGCGTCAAACCCTCGCCGGTTAAAAAGTAATGCTCAACCCTCTTAAAAATCTCGTTATCCGCACCTATGAAATCCTCCAAATCGCTTGAAGAAAGAGTTTTTTCACTTGAAGAGGCTAGATATTGCGGAAAATTTTCAGCCGTCATTTTTATAATACCACCTCTGAAACTTTTGCAAGACTGCTCGTATTGCTCTAGGGTTATATCACCATCTTCAAGATAGGCACGATAATCTTTTTCTGCGTCAAGGGAGAAGTTATACTTCTCATCTATAACCCAATAACATTTTCCAGAATGCACAAAAAAACAGACACTTCGCTCTCCATTCCAAAGATCATCAAAAACTGCTTGACTCAACTTCATTTCTTGAACTCCTTTAAAAACTCATTCTGCGTATAAACTCGTGCATTACTCGAGTTCTTTTCGAGTAACGACTCCCAAATCTTGGGTAACTCAATGGAATAACCGGGCTGATCTCTGTCTACCCTCTTCGGTGCATTAGGATCCTTCGTCATTCCGGGAACAGGCCGCTGAGGGACTATTTTGCTCATAATGTCCTTATGCAGGCCAGCATCAACGTCAAATACCACTACAGATCCATCAGGTCGCTTGTTCGTCAAGTAGTACGTAGAGTGATCAGCATTGCCAACACTCACGCAGATTTGTCCTGTACAACCTGGGTTGATAGTGATGGTTCCATCTGCATTGGCAGTAATACGGTTCGTGCCAGATCCGCCCCCTCAACCCTAAAATAGGTTACAGAGGGAGAAACTGGGGGGCAGACCACGATTAAGAACAACCTAATCATTTAAAAAACCAAACTATTGAAGATCGAATAAAACAATCGTGGTCTGACCCCGTTTTTCTTAAGCTGCTGCTGTCGAGGGTTGCGCCGATCAAATGGGCGTTGCCCTGATCGGTCAGGCTGCTATTGACCAGCGTGTTGCTGATTTTGAGTTTGAGGGTGCCGCCCGCTTGTACGGTGCCGGTGTAGGTTGCTGGCCGATGAGGGTTATCTATACCCAGAAATGCTTGAATAAAGAATGTCATTCCAACAGGAGTACCTACAACCGTCCTGGCCTAGTAGGCGGGGTCGATAAGCCATGGTTTTCACATGCGAAAAATAAAAACCAAAATATTAAGGAGCGGATAAAACGATCTCAGTTTGAGCTCATTTTTTTGCCTCAACTCAGAAAGAAACCTTCACTAAAGAGACCTTTAAGTTCAAGTCTACGCCTCGAGAAATAGAGACAATCATCTTGTACATCTTGAAGGCGTTCCGTCACTCGCACCAGATAACCGTTAGAAATTTCATCCACAAAAAAACCTGCATCACTTATGCTTTTTACGTCCACTGCTTCTGCAAACTCGCCACCGTAAAACATAGCCCACCCCATATCTGGCACATCGGGCTTAATGCTTGAATTGAAAGACCCAATTTGAAAGCTATTATTTTTTATATTTGCGTCAGCCTCTAGACCGTCAAACAAATGCATGCATGCGATCTGGGGGCGGAATAATGCACATAACAGTCTAAATACGGAATACCAGTCAATTTTTGCGGTACAGGCTGCCCGAATAATTATTTCGCCAGGGACAATTACTCCTTTAGCGTTCATCATAGTATGAACAACACTCCCTGAAGATTTTATACTTTTTTTCCGTGCCCAAGCAAAGTCATCGAAAAATTCTGAAAGCGCCCCATTAACGCGAACAGCTACAGGAGACGCCCAAATATTCTCGCTTCCATCTATCCCGACAAACGGACTCGTTATTTTATCTGCATTGTTTGAAACATACTCGGGTGTAAGTAATCCACCATTACCGGCCAGCAAATCCAGCAGTTGGCGACCAACCATCCAGTCAGCAGTATGAATACGAGTCCTAATTGCAATTTGAATGTATGCTTTCATATTTTCAGAATTTCGTCATTTCACCAGTGGCCGGGTTGTACCTGAATATATCTCCGCTGGTACGCCTGATCTGTCTAGTAAGCGGACCTGAAATCGTCTGAGTTCTAGGGCTTACGACCAAATTCAGAGGCTGCCCGCTCTCAAGCGCAATCTTTACCTGCGCTTGAAACTTCTTTGTCAGTGAAAGCTTCAGAACGTCCTTAATCTCCAGGAGTCCCCCAACGTTTTTACCCGAGGGAGAAACTGGGGTCAGACCACGATTAAGTACAACCTAATCATTTAAAAAACAAAACTATTAAAGATCGAATAAAACAATCGTGGTCTGACCCCATTTTTCCTCGTTTTCTCTGGTTGGCGCGCCCATCGTAAATCACTTAGGACCATCATCATCATCATCATCATCATCATCATAATATTTATACAAGTCTGCATCGGGCCAAAACTCATCATATGCCGTGAGGACATCTCGCAAAACTTCGCTTCTAGGATCTTGCGAGAGGTCCATCTCCAAAATTACAAAGTCTTTTATTTCCGGCCACTGAAGCTCGCGCATACAAAATGCCACGACCTCGAAGGGGGAGTTGTTCGACATTAATATAGCTTCAAATTTGGGTATGAATTCTTTCCTAAACTCCAAATTACTCTTAACAAACTCTAACACCCTCAACAAAGACGACTCATACGACGTTCCTAGCTCCTCGCCGAAAGCAGCCATTGCCGCGTCGCAAAGTTCGTCAAACTGTTCCATGATGTCACTCATTTTTTGGGCACCCAAGCACCCGAGCTAGGTTTACTCGGATTTGGCAACCAGATTTTTTCTATGTACGTCCCGTTTACATCAAGGCCTTTCTGGGAAAAAGCTTTTTCGGCCGCAGCCTGAGCAGCGGGACCAGACGGCTCATAGTGCCCAGACGTATTATCAATATATTTAACCTTCCCATTCAAAATCTTCACCTCTCCTGCTGCTATGACCGGCTTACCGTTTGCGAGATCGATACGAAAACCGGGGTCAGACCACGATTAATCAAATAAAAACTCCAAGCTTCCTTCAGTGGGCGGCAACGGGCCCACGAATAACTCTTTAAAACAATAGTGGTCTGCCCCCCCGTTTCCGCAGTTTCTCTCACGATTTTCATTACCTATTTTCTTGCCTTTTCCTTTAAAATCGTGGTCTGACCCCATTTTTCCATTGACTGGCCCACCATCAAGTTTGAAACGTCCGCTTATCTGGGCTGCGTTTTGCAGCGGACCGCCCGCAAGGTTGCTTGCATTGCGAGGCGCTGAAGGGGGATTTATTCCTTTTGGACCATCAACTATCCTGCGTCAATATCTTTATAAACCTATCGAACTCCTGAGAAACAGATTCTCCCTCTTCTGGAGAGAGCAACACATTCATAACCTGATCATCAAGGGCACAGTCATATATATCTATACCCACCCAACCTTTAGACCAGAATTCAACAGTCCCTAGCTTGTTAAAACCTTCCAACTCTATCCTTTCAAGGTCACCAAAATCCCCATCAGCAAATGATGAGTACTCTAGAGAAAACCCCTTCAAAAGTGGTTTTACACTTTCGTCAAACCAAGATCTATCCATAAGACTGCTCACTTCTTATCTAGAATTTCAATATTCTTGATCGCCGGAAGATGCTCGCCGCCCTGCTTATTAAGCAAGAACTGCTGAGACTTACCTGCATCAGGGCCAATCATTTTAAACCAGCCATCTTTTCCGCCTTGCAGCAAGCTGTTAGCTGGAACATCAAACTCAACATAGACAGAGCCTTTGGGTGCAGCCCCTTTAAAGTCAGCGATGCCATTAGTCGAAATAAAGGTTTGTCCTCCACCGCCTTGCACCACTTTATTTGTATTTTGCATCTGCGCCAGCTCATCAGGAAACATCCACCTTCCTACACGAGTCATGCTGACATCGTCGATTGCCTTGGTTTCGCCAAGTTTCAGCGGAGAGCTGACTGTTGCTTTTGGACCAGCACCGCTCCCACCTTGAACAACTCCACTCCCAGAAGCGCTATTCCCACCTGAGGCTTTCCCCCAGCCCTCCGTCAGCATAGCGTTGCCAAGCGATACAAGCATTTCTGCTTTTTCAGCAACCGTCAATACTCGCCCTACAGCCCGGTCCATCCAGCCCGTTTCTTTATTCCACGAGTCCAGGTAAGCCTGCTGAGCAGGGGTCAGCGTATTCTGCTGAATATTCAATGCCAGTATTATTTGGTCATCTGTTACATATTTTGCCCCCCAAGGATCATAACCTTGCGCTGGCATGGCGATCTTGCTCGGGTCCCCCGTCAGCAGACCGACCATATCGTACGAAACACGCTCCCGATACCAAGCCACCAACTCTTGAGCGACGGGATCATCCATCGCTATCGTATTGGCTCGAATATTTTCCCTACATTCAGCAGTAGGACAAGCCGCAAGCAAGGCTGAACGGTCGGCCGAGACTTTCTCAAACCTTGCCATCAGGCTCCGCTGCTCATCTGCACTACAGCGGTTAGCCTTGCACGCTTTCAACTCATCAAGCAGCCTCTCGGCCGTCGGGTGATCAAGACTGTTGAACTTCGTTGCCTGTGAAGCAACCCACGACGCAACAGCCTGATCCTTATCAGACCCTCCCGCAGCCGCAGCGACCGTTAGCCCAATCAGTTGAGAGGTCATCGCCAGCAGTTGGTCGCGAGAGTTTTCGGCAAATATCTTGTCGCCTACCGAAGCAACAAATGCCTCGTTTGCCCCTGCGGCCAAGGCTCCGGTCCGGAAATCCCCTCCCGCCAACTCTGCAATCAACCCTCCAACCAGAGCGTGCGCACCTACTTTCGCTGTAAGTCCAGAGAACTCCAGCTGGGACCCAAGTTTGTTGTAGATACCTGCCGTCAATACATCGGCTGCAGAGCTGATTGCGACTTGAGCCAGGTTATCCTTGAGACTCCCGCCATTGATTGCGGTATTTGCAACTGCGTTAAAGCCTCCCTGAGCAGCGGTATAGCCTGCAAATTTGGTAAAACCATCCATGGTTCCAAGTTCGAAACCGTGGGTAGCCTTAGATAAATCCGCAGTTTTAACGCCAAATGACTTGTCGAGTACCCCGGCTGCAAAACCAGCCGCGAGCCCGCTGATCACGTAGCCTTTCATCGCATCCGCAGATGTAACATCTTTAAATGCGGCCCCCAAATCACCTTTGTTATTCACTACGCTGACGGCGGCTTGTGCAACTGCGGCGGAAAAACTTGCAATAGCTGCAGCGCTTGCAGCAGTTGCAGCGCCTGCATAACCTGCTGCCACCGCAGCTTGACTGGCAGCCCCCCCAATCGTTGCAGCAGTGCCAGTTCCCGCAGTGACGATGGTAACGATGATAATGATCGCCAACATCGCGCCCTGGCCCAGGCTCGAGTGGCTGTACTTATAGGCGTCGTGTGTCTCTTTGATCAGTTGCCAATCCACATCCCCGCGCTGCTCGGCTTCCTTCAACCACGCCAACTGAGGATCAGCCTTGACCATGGCATCAATGGTTTGGCTTACCGTTTGTTTATTGACTTCCTTGATGTCAATTTTCAAGCCATCAACGGCCCTGATTGCCAGCTCTCCCTTGGCAATCATCTGGGTCTGGCGCAATGTCTCGTCGGTATTGCCTTTGCCCGACATAGAGGTCCAGGCCAAACTGTTGCTGCTCTTCTCGTGACTCTCCTGATGCAGATCCTTCACGCCCTCAAACGTAATCGCCCCACCACTCTCAATCGTCAGGTCTTTACCACTATCGAGCTTGGCAACCTGATAACGCTGATCCCCACCGCTTTCCAGTGTCAGATCACCGACCGTAGTGATCTGGCTGCCGACGTGAGTAACTTTGGTCACTTCATCGCGCTGGGTCTTTTTACTTCCCCAGCCGCCTTTTTTCTTCATGTCGTACAGCGTGTAGTCGGTGTTCTGAGCCGCAAGCAGGTTCAGGTTTTTGCCTGCATAGACGTAGGCTTCATCACCCGCTTTCAGATTACTGGCTACCAGATTGACGTCGCCGTCGGCGTAGATGTCGAGGTCACGTCCAGCCGTGAACTCACTGGCCACCTGCCGACTCTGGTTGTCGACCTCATGTACCTTTTTATTGCCCTTCTTAAAACGACTCTCAAGATTGTGCTCATCCGCCGCAGACATCAGATTGACGTCGTTACCGGCTTCAACTGTCAGGTCCCGGCCCGCACTCGCTTTGCTTGCTACTGCATTGATGTCGTTTCCGGCCTTGAGGCTCAGGTCGCCCTTTGCAGTCACGCTCGATCCCATCTGGGTGATGGTCTCTTCGGTGCGCATACCGCGGCGCAGTACGTTTTTTTCTACGTTGCGGTCTTCTACCGACAGCAGGTTGATATCGTTTCCGGCGGTCAGGGCTGCGTTGCCACCGCTACTGATCTGGCCTTTGTTGGTCAGGTCCTTGCCGGCATTGATGGTCAGCTCTGAACCGGCGGTGATGCTGCTGCCTGCATCAAGTTGGGTCCTGGTGTCGTTGCCGATCGTGAACTGCACGGCGGTGCGGTCGTTGATGATGTCGCCGGTGAGTGTGGTGAGGTTGACTTTGTCGCCACGTATTTCACCGGCCAGTGCGTTGCGAATGCTGTTGGTGGCGAGCATCGTCAGGTTGTTATTCGCCTGAACCAGACCGCCCTGGTAAATGCTGCCGCCGCTGAGGGCGGTGAGGTCTTCGCTGGCGCGCAGGGTGCCAACGTTTTTCAGGTCGCCGCCGGTGATCATTTCGACGTTGCGACCTTGAATCAGGCTGCCACCACGCAGGTTGCGCGAGTCGACTTTGGCCAGATAGAGCACTGGCGTGAGCACGGTTTCGCCTTCGACGACGCGCTCTTCCATCCAGACGAGGTCGTGGGTCAAGGCAGCGACCTGCTCCGAAGTCAGGCCGACGCCGAGGCTCAGGCCGAGCTCGTCTTTGCTGGCGACGGCGTTGTCCATCAGGTATTGAAATTGTTCGTAGTCGCTGCTGATGCCGTCGGCCAGAAAGCGTTGGCCGGTCTGTGCGCGCACCGCATCGGCGATCAGGCGGGATTCGTAACGGCCGTCGCCCAGACGTCGATCTGCTTCTGCAGGGTCGTAACCGAGATTACTGAGCAGATAATCCGAACTCATGAACTTCGCGGTATCGACCAGCGAAGGGTTGGTTTCAATGAGGTATTGGGCTGCGGGGTTGCGGTTCTGAGTGAACAGGCCAAAACTGCCTTGGGGCAGTCGGAAGCTGGACAATGAAGTCGGGTCGACACTGACGAAGGGCGCACCGCTGAAATCCACGGGCACGAAGCTGAATTTCACGCTCCCGTCTGCCGCGGTGGTCTGGATCCGCTGGACGTCTTTCACAGCACCTGGGCTGCCCACCGGCGCACCGAGAATGACTTGCCTGCCGCCCGCGCCAACGGTGCTACTGTCCAGCGTCGCGCCGGTCAGTTGGGCATTGCCCTGATCAGTCAGACTGCCATTGACCAGTTCATTGCTGATGTTCAGTTTAAGGGTAGCGCCAGCCTGTACGGTGCCGGTGTAGGTGGTGCCATTACCGGGCAAAATAGTGCTCGTGGTATCGCGGATACCGTACCGGGTCACTGCGGTCGGAATAGGCGCCTGATCTTCCATTGCTAGCCCGACATTCTTCCTGTTCCAGGCGTTGGTGGCAGATTCAGCAACCCGGTAAGCGCTCTGGCTAACACTTCTGAGGTAGTAGTTGACGTTCTCTACGCGGTTATCAAGGGTGAAACCCCGGTTGTAGAAATTGGTCGCCGTGATGGTGGCGTTACTGTTGGCAGCCAGCAGGCTCTGGCCGTTGGTCACGGTCACCGCGTCAAGCAGCAGGTCGCGATTTGCCAGCAGGCGCGAAGCTGGCGAGTCCTTCAGAACCGCCCCTTGGTAGGTAGTGCGAACGATGTATGAGCCCGAGTGGACGTCGCCGCTGCAATCGTCACAATCCATGAGCATTTCGCGGCTTATGGCTTCCTGCGTGGACTCGAACTCGGCCTTGGAATTGTCCAGCTCTCTGGTCTTGATATCGATATCGCCAGCGCTTTCGATGCTGGCGGACAAGTTGCTCAGCAGGCTGGCACGATTGCCGTCCACCGCAGCAAAACTGAAATTGCCTGCGCTGTAGATGTCGGCGTATTTGTTGAACAGGCTGTCACCGCGCAAGGCCATATCGCCACCGGCGAAGATCAGGCTGTCCTGCTGGTTATCGATGTCTTTGACCGCGGTGAGCTTCAGCAGCCGCTGAGCGCCAAGTGTGCCGCGATTGACGATGCGGTCGGCGGTGGCTGTGAGATGGGTGCCGGAAGTCAGGCGCCCGAGGTTGTCGAGGGTGCCGTTGATGGTCAGCCCGGCTTCACCGGCGCTGGCGATGCGGCCACCATTCTGGATCAGGTTGGCGGCTTTGATGCTGAGCGCCTTTTGCGTCGAAATAAGCCCCTGATTGACCAGGTCTCCGGACAATTTCAGGGTCAGGTTGCCATCGCCAAGCAGTTCACCGGAGTTGGTCAGGTTAGCCGCTTCAAGGCTCAGGCTACTCGCGCTGGCAATACGATCACCCGCCTGCAGGCTGATGCTTTGCAAGCCTTTGATATCCAGCGCACCGTTCATATGCCAAAGGCCGACGCCGTTGACGTTAGTGACGTTCCAGTCACCAGCGCCCAGTCCGATCATCTGGCCTTGATTACTTAACAGGTTCGCCGAACGTAAACTGAACAGGCCTGTAGCGGCGTGTTCGATTTTTCCGCCAATGTTGAACAGCGTGCTGGCTTGCAGGCTGAACGCCTGACTGCCAATGGCGATACGGCCATTACGGTTATCCAGATCGCCTTTTAGTGCGACACGGCTCAAATCACCAAGATGCGCTAAAAGCCGGCCGCCAGCGCTGTTGTCCAGCGTCTGTCCGTCGAGGAGCAGTTTCTGGCTGGCTTCGATCAAGCCGCCCCGATTCGTGACGCGATCGACGGTCAACTGTAGATTGCCGTTCAGGCTGGTGAGGCTACCCGCGCTGTTATCGACGTCGCCAGCGGTCAGCCCAACACTGCTGGCACTGATGTTACCCGCCTGGTTATCCAGACGGCCCTGCCCCAGAACCAGTTCGGCATGGCTGCCACCGGCAAGGATGGTGCCTTGCTGGTTGCTGATACGCTTGGTTGTGAGCATCAGACCATCACTGCCGCCGACCAGCTGGCCCGCGTTGCGGTTATCGATAGAGGTTTTTGCGTCCACATCCAGACGCGTACCGAGAATCTGACCGCCGCGGTTATCAAGCGCACCCAGCAATGTGGTAACCGCAACCTTCTCACCGACCACCACACCCAACTGATTGTCGAGGCTGCCGACAGTTAGCGTGATATCGCCAACAGTGGATTGCAGGCGACCTTGCTGGTTGTTGACGGCTTGATCGATTGTGATTTTCAAGTCGCCAGTGTCGGCAATGATGCTGCCTTTCTTGCTGTTGTCGAGGCTGGTGCCGGTGATCGTCACGGTCTTGCCGAGCACTGTGCCGCTCTGGTTGACCACCTCCCCAGCAACCACGACCAGATCGGTTTCGGCCTGAAGCGTGCCTTGCGTGCTGTCGAGCCGCCCGCCAGTGGTGACCTGAAGTGCGCCGGTGCGGGCACCTATCAGGCCTGCCCGGTTATCCAGACTGCTACCCGTGACAACTACCGTGTCACCGATCAGTTTGCCTCGTTGGTTGACCAGATCTGCGCCGCCAACCACCAGGTCCGTAGCGGCCTGCAGGATGCCGTCGGTGTTGTCGAGTCCATTGTCGGTCGTGACTTTGACAGTCCCGGAGCTGGAAGCGATAAGGCCGCTGTTGTTTTCCAGGCTGGAGCCGATTACATCGACTGTTTTGCCGAGCAGCTTGCCACCGTGGTTGACCAACTCTGCCCCGCGAACAATCAGGTCGGTGAAGGCCTGGAGGGTGCCGTTGGTACTGTCAACCCTGGCATCCGTCGTGACGCTGACCGCACCGCTGCTTGAGGCGATCACACCGGCGTTATTGTCCAGACTGGTTCCGGTTACGGTAACTGTCTGGCCGAGCAGCTTGCCGCTTTGATTGACCAGACCACCACCTTTGACGACCAGATCGGTAGCGGCGTTAAGTGTGCCTTGCGTGTTGTCGAGGTCGCCACTGACGGTGACACTGGCGACAGCATTACTGGAGCCGATCAGACCTTTTCGGTTGTCGAGACTGGTGCCGGTGACGGTAGTGGTTTCACCGAGCATATTCCCGTTCTGGTTGATTAGCTCCGCGCCGCTGACCACCAGACCGGAGGAAGCCTGGAGCGTCCCTTGGGTATTATCGAGTTTTTCGACGGTGACAACCTGTGCGATACCATTGCTGGCGACGACAGTACCCTGACGGTTATCGAGGCTGCTGCCAGTGACGCTGACTGTTTTGCCAAGCAGCGTGCCGCTCTGATTGATCAGCGCTGCGCCATTGACGACCAGATTGGTTTTCGCTTGAATCTTGCCGAGGGTATTGTCCAGTCGGCCCCGGGTTGTCACGGTGGCCGCGCCGGTACTGGCGACTATGACGCCATTGTTATTGTCGAGACTGAGCCCCGTCAGGGCGATGGTGCTGCCTAGCATCATCCCGGTCTGATTGAGCATTGCCGCAGCGTTGACGATAAGCGCTGTTTCGGCTTTCAAGGAACCGTGGGAGTTATCGACCCGACCGCCAGCGGTTACATTCACAGAGCCACTGCTGGCCCCGATGACGCCCTGACGATTATCAAGGTCCTGCGTAACGCTGACCACGAGGTCACTCGGCGCGACGATCTGCCCGGCGTTACGCAAATTTTTCGCATCGATCCGCACGGTGCCGGACAGTTTGCGGGTGTCATCGGGATTGACCCCGGCTTCGATTGCGCCAAGGTTGGTCAACTGACCGTTTGAGGCCAGCACCACGTTGCCAGCAGCTGCGATACTTTTTTGGTTGAACAGATCGTCCTGTGTTGTGACGCTCAGGTCAGAGCCCGCATACAGCGCATCGTTGGCCTGCACACTCTGCGCCTTGACCGTCAGCGCGCCGCTTGCCGCCGCGGAGTTCATGGTCAGCTTGCCGTTGGCATCGATACTGACATCACCGGCACTGGCCGCCAGCTCACCATCAAGTTTGACGCCTACGCCCTGCTCGGTACCTACCAGCTTGATCGAACCCGCGTACATACCGCCCAGCGCGCTGCTGTCGATGGCCAGTTCCGGTTTGGCGCTGCCATCATCAGCCAGGGCTGTCGCACCAAGTGTCTGTGCATCGACGTTATTGCGCCCGGTAACGACGGTCAGTTTCTTTGCATAGAGTGCGGCGTTCAGCTTGGCCGACCGTGTGATCAGATCGAACTGTTCAATATCACCGGCGTTAAGCCCTGCACCTTCGATGGAGATGTCGCCACCCTCCACCTTGAAGTGGTCGAGACGCCCCTGATCCAGTATCGGTTTGCCGGTGGTCAGGGTCGCCCGCGGGGTATTGATGAAGCCGCAGCCATTGCAGGTGACGCCATAAGGGTTAGCGATGATGACTCGTGCAGCCTGCCCGGCGACTTCCGTGTAGCCCTTGAGTTGGGTGCGGTTAGTACCGGTCACCTCATTGAGAATAGTGGTCGCGGCCGCCCCTTTCAGGTTGCTGTTGCCGAGGATGATCCCTCCCAGTTGAGTGCTCTGGGTCCGGTTGGTGGCATTGTTGAGAATGACGCCCTGACGGTCGACGTTGTACTGGTCGAACGTGTTGTGCGAGAGGCCGCTGCTGTTCGGTGCCGCGATGTTGATCACCGGCACACCGTTGCCCGCCGTGGTCAAACTGGTCCCACCGCCACTCACAGCGATTCCCTCTGCCTGGACCATCAGCGGCTGCCAGAACATCGCGTTGGCGAGGATCAGCGCAATGCCGCGTTTGGGCATGCCCCAGAAGCGTTCACGCGAATTCAGCGCAGCCGAAGGCTGACGCGCCAGGAAGGCCAGTTGTTTAACGTCCATGTAGAGGGTTCCTTGGCGCGGGGATCAGAGAGTAAGTTCGAGGCGGAAATAGATCGGTGCTTCACGCTCACTCAGAGCAGCAGGCCGCTCCAGTGAATGAGCGAACGTCACGCTGGCGGATACGTGCTTGCCACGGGCGAACAGTTCCAGTGAGTTGCTAGACACCCGACCGTTTTGTCCGCCGCTGCCAGCATCACGACGAATGACGCCCTGGTCGTATCCGACACCCAGACCATATTGCTGTAGCACCGGTTGCAACCATTCGAGAGTGACGGGCCGAGTCCAGCGCAAGTCGTTGCGCCAGTAGCCACCGCTGTCACCGGAAAGAAACTGTTCCTTGTAGCCACGTACGGCTGACTGACCGCTGACGCTAAAGCGCTGGCTGTTATAGAGCATGTCTTCGCTGCGCTGACCGGTGGCGAGGCTGCTGAAAGTGAAGCGCTCTTCACCGATCTGGAAAGGCTGCAAGTAGCTGAGGGTCGCGGTGTATTTACGGTAGCGAGCAGTAGGTTCGTTATTGGCGCGACGACCCTCGCCCATGGCGTCCAGTGCGCCGATGCCCTGCTGCATGCCCAGTTCAAGGTTGGCAAAAGCACTGCCTACTACACGACCGTGGCTGACACCGAATTGAGCCTCGGTAATACGTTGACTGGCATTCGCCAACTCACTGTCTTCGATGAAGTTGCGGGTGCGCAAGTGGCTGAGCCCGGTGCTCAAGGTCGTCTTGCTCTTGGCGTCACGATGGATCACACGCTCGGCGCGCAACTGGTGGGTCTGGCTTTCGCCGGTGTATTTGAAGTCGAAGCCAGCGCCTTGGCCAAGGGTGCGGTATTCGCTGTCGCTGTAGGAGTAACTGAAGTTCCACCAGCCCCATGGCAAGCTGTAACTGAGCATATTGCTTTGATAAGTACGCTTATGGTCGCTGACCGCATCATGCCCACCCCGCAGGTTCAACTGATCAGCCAGCCCCAGCGGGCTGTCCCAATCCAGCCCTACGCCCCACTGTTGTTCGCCGGTGCTTTTCTGGCCGTCGTTGTGCCGCGCCAACGACGCGCGCCATGGCTTTTGCGGGGTGTTTTTGACCAACACAGTGCTGCCGCCCACCGCATTGCCGGGAGCCAACTCCATCTGCGCCTGATTGGACGGCAAGCGGTTGAGTTGGTCGAGCAACTGCTCGATCTCGCGCAGGTTCAGCTCTTGCCCTTCCAGCCCTGGAAAGGCCATCGCCAGTTCCCGCTCCGACAGGCCGCTGCCCGCTTCGCCCTTGAGGCTTTCCAGCTTGCCTTCCACGACCAGCACTTCAAGCGTGCCTTGGGACAAATCCTGCTGCGGCAAGTAAGCGCGGGTGGTTACCAGCCCTTTGGCGAGGTAATGATCCGTGACGGCCTTGAGCACGCCATTGAGCTGAGCAACGGCCAGGCATTGCCCAACAAAAGGCTCAAGCAGCGCGTCACGCTCGCGAGTGGATAACAAGTCAGCACCCTTGAGCCGAATGGTTTTGATCGGGAAGCAGCGCGTATCCATGGGAGCCGCGGGGGCAGATAGTGCCTTCTGGCTGCCAGGTAAGTCCTTGAGTTCTTCAAGGCGGCGGCGCTGCTCTTGAAGCAGGCGATCCTGCCGGTCGCGAATAAGGTCTTGTTCACCCGGTGTCGGGGCGCCATAGACTATGAATGGCAATGCCATAAGCGCCAGAAGCGCAGCAAGTTTTGTAGCGGAAAAATACACGTGACGTCCCTGTGGTAGCGCATTGATATCGCAAAACGGGGCGATAATAGGCAGCCATTACTTTGACGTCAATATTAATGTACCAGCCTGATACACAGCCGATACATAGTTACTACAGGCCTCGGATCCGGCCTAAATCGAAGCTTTCCCGAGCGGACTGAGCTGTCCGACTTTGAAGTCCAGACAGGACGTCTGATCAGCAGGTCGCGGCATTGGTGTATTGAACGCTGCATTTCTCTTTGTCGTGATGTTGCAGCAATCAGCAGTTTCAGCACCATTCGTTTGCTATTAAAGCCGTCCTGTGATTACCCTCATATGAGTGACAACCTCATTATGAGCACGGGCCGACCGGCATTTATCAGAGCCGTTCAAACCATTAGTAAACTTTACTTGTGGTTCTTTCGATATTGTCGGACACTCTGCATTAACGACAATATACAGGCGTCAGCCAAACGACTTGGAATTCATACATGAATTCAGGCCGACACCGCACCACTGAAAAGATTCAATCGCAATTGACGAACGGTTTGTAAAAATAATAAAAACCATTAAAAACAGATAGTTAACAAAAGTAAGACGCCCTTTACCCCCTCGCAACAACACCGCACAAAACCTGTTAAAGACTCGTTACAAATGTAAAAGTTTCGCCCTCTGAAATTATTCTTAAAAACATCATTTATAACTTTGCGCCCACCGCGAATGCTGCTAATAATCGGCCCAGTTCCGGGGAGCAAGGCAATGCGCCATCTCACACGAAGTGAATAATCAGCTTCCTTCCGATTTAACCCCGGCCTAAAAACTATTCGGTAGTTTGCTCAAAATGCCATCAGGCTTTGAGCTGTCTACTTGTGCGGCGCAAGAAAATTGCGCGAGGAGGGCATCATCGCTCGCAGTGAATCAAGGATTAAGGTCCTATCGATCTTCGGCACGCGTCCCGAAGCCATAAAAATGGCTCCGCTGGTTAAAGCACTGGCGGCGGAATCTGGCGTCCACTCCCAGATCTGCGTCACCGGCCAGCATCAAAGCATGCTGAAGCAGGTGATGGATCTGTTCGACCTCACGCCTGATTTCAGTCTCGACGTGATGAGGCCCAATCAGACTCTCAATACGCTGACGTCTGCTCTTTATGGCGCGATTGATCCGATACTGGAAATGCTCCAGCCGGACCGCGTTCTGGTGCATGGCGACACCACCTCGGCCATGGTCGCAGCGATGGCAGCGTTCCACCGTCGTATTCCGGTAGGCCATGTTGAAGCGGGCCTGCGCACCGGTGATATTCGTTCGCCGTGGCCGGAAGAGATGAACCGTCGCTGCATCGACCTGGGTGCCGACCTGTTGTTTGCGCCTACCTTCGAGTCCCGCACCAACTTGTTGAGTGAGCGTCTGCAAGGTCGCTCGTTTGTTACTGGCAACACGGTTATTGATGCCCTGCAAATGACGGCCAGCCGTATTGATCAGGACCACGCGCTGCGTGACAGTCTTGATAGCCAGTTTGCGTTCATCAAGCCAGGCCGCAAGGTGCTGCTGGTCACCGGCCACCGCCGTGAGAACTTTGGCGACGGCTTCCTTGATATCTGCAAGGCGCTGCGCCAGTTGGCCAGCCGTAAAGACATCCAGATCGTGTACCCGGTGCACTTGAACCCTAACGTTCAAGGCCCGGTCAACGAGCATCTGGGCGGTCTGGATAACGTACATCTGATCGAACCGCTGGACTATCTGGCCTTTGTGCGCCTGATGCAGCGTGCCCACGTGATCCTCACCGACTCGGGCGGCGTGCAGGAAGAAGCCCCTTCCCTAGGCAAGCCAGTGCTGGTGATGCGTGATGTCACCGAACGCCCTGAAGCTGTCGCGGCTGGCACCGTTCGACTGGTCGGTACTGCGCCAGAGTCCATCATCAGTGGCGTTGCGGCGCTGTACGACGATGACCTGCTGTGGCGTCGCGCCTCCCAGGCGGCCAACCCGTATGGCGATGGCAAGGCCAGCTCCCGGATTGTTGACGTTCTGCTGGGCAGACCCATGCATGAGTTCGTGGTGGGCAAATCGCCGCGAGACATTGAACTGCCCCTGATGATTCCGAACCCGGAATTCACCCGGCCAGTTTCCACATTTCAATAAACATTCGCCCCTTAACAGCCCGAGATCTGCCTGAATGAAGTCTTCCGTTGCCACCCAATCGGGCGCGCTCAGCGCCCTAGCCTGTGGCGTGAGCCTGCTCGCGCTCATGCCGAATTTCGCCCTGGCCGCGGACAGCCCGCTCACTCAGGCAATCAACCGGCTGAACACTGATACCCAACAGCAGCGCGAGATCCGTCTCAGCGATCTGGGTATCGATGCGCCGATCATCCTCGGCTCCACTGACTCGCGCCGCGAGCTGTATCTTCCGGTTCCGGCCGGTGTACCGCTGACTGACGCAACCCTGCAATTCGACGCCAGCTACCTGAACGGCGAAGGCGGACGCAACACCATGTTGCTGTCGCTGGACGGCTTCCCGGTACGCGCCGAAGGCCTGACCGAGCCGCAAGGCAACGCCAGCGCTACCCTGGGCGTTGACAAGGCCGCCCGCGACAGCGGTTCGGTGCGATTGGGCGTCGCCTGGTCGTCGATCGTTTCTCGCGTACTGTGCGAAGACGAACGCGTGATCGGCAACGTGTTGCGCATCGATCCGGCGACCCGTCTGACCTACAGCTACGACGCCAATGATCTACAGGACATCGGCGCGGCGTGGAATGCCCTCCCCGGCAAGCCAGGCATTATGGTTGCTCCGGGCAGCCTGTCTGCTGAAAGCTACGACGCCGCATGGCGTATCGGTGTGGCTCTGGAGCGCATCGGCAAACACGCGCGCATCCTGCCCTTCCCTGCTTTGCAGGACAGCGTCGACCTGAGCGCTCTGCGTATCCCGGCCGAGCTGCTGAACATCCCGGCCTTCGCCAGCCTTAATGGCAAAGGCACGCAAACCCTGAGCGACCCGGCACAGATCGGTGCCTTGTTGGTACTGGGCCAGACGCCAAACGTACAGGCTGACCTGGCAATCAATGATCCGCAGTTGCTGAAAGCAATCAACGATTCGCTGGATGCCTTGCAAGCGCAGATTCAGGGTCGCGACGCGACTGCGGTAGACGCGTTTAACCAATGGCGTGAGCGTCACATCAACGCTGGCCAGAAAACCGGTAAGGAAAACGTGCGTCTGGCATTGCTGGGCAGTCGCCCGATGCTGATGATTGCACCGGACGCCACTACCAAAGCGCTGACCATGTTCAGCTCGGCCTGGAACAAACTGGCCCGCACCCGCCAGTTGTCCATCAGCGAAGCTCAGGCTCCGCTGGACACCGACGGCCGTGTAGCGCTGTCGCGACTGGGCGGCCAGCCTGGCACTATCGACGTATTGGCCAAGGCTGACTGGAGCGCCTCGTTCCCGTTGGGCGCCGTGGCTTATGACGGGCGTCTGCCGGTCAAAGCGGTGATTGATATCGCTGCCGCACCTGGCGCATCGGACACGGCTCCGGTCGCTTCGGTGTTCCTCAATGATTACCTGATCGGCGCGCAGCAGCTTGATACCACGGGCGAGAAGCAACGCATCGAAGCGCGCATCCCGCGTTACGCACTGGGTTCGACCAACGTCCTGCGCGTTTCCTTCCAGCGTCAGCCGGTCAGCGATCGCTGCCTGGAAACGCCACAGGCGTTCCCGGTTTCGGTACGCCCAACCAGCCACATCGTCCTCGAAAAAACCACGCCAAGTGATGACTTCGCAGGCATGGCTGCACGCTTCGCGGTTGATACTCAGGTATTGGTCCCGCAAACCTGGCTTGATCACCCGGCCAGCAGCTTGCCGCAAGTGATTTCAGTCGCCAGCGCCACCGGTGTTTCGCCACTGCGCGCGCAATTGAAAGTCAGCGCTGACCCGAAAACCGCGGTCAAGCCGGAAAAATCCTTCCTGGCTTTCGCACTGCCAGTCGCCGACAGCAAGCAAGCGCTGCAAGTCGATGACCAGGGCCGCCTGCGCATCAACGACAAAGATAAAGTCTTGCTGGACATCACCCAGCTGAACAACCTTGCCTCGCTGCAAGTGGTTGAGTCCGGCAGTCAGCGTGGTCTGATCTATCAGGCGCTGGGCAGCGATGCTCCGCAGTTCGCCAAACCAATCCTGTTGACCCGCGGCGATACCAGCGTGCTGGGCAACAACGGTGTGTTGACCACACTGGACAGCAAAGACCCGAACGGCAGCCGCATGATTGATGACGACGAGCCTAAAGGTCTGGATGCATGGCGCACGCCTTCCCTGCTGTGGCTGATTCCGGGCGGCATTCTGTTGTTCCTCGTGTTGTTGCTGGCTGGCCGTAGCGCCCGTCGCAATCGTCAATAACGGGAACCTGAGATGACGTCGCTTTATTGGCCTTACTGGCTGGCCCACTACTACAGCGTTCTGGAAGTCGCCACGATCGTGATCGCGGTGCTGATCCTGATTTCCAGCCTGGACGACCTGTTCATCGACCTGTGGTACTGGTCTCGCCGGATATTCCGCAGCTTCACCGCAGGGCGCAAATACCGGCCCCTGACCGCCGACCAACTGCTCGCCCGGGATGAGCAACCCCTGGCGATCATGGTTCCGGCGTGGCTGGAATACGACGTCATCGCACCGATGATCGAGAACATGGTGTCGACGCTGGACTACCAGAACTACGTGGTTTTTGTCGGCACCTACATCAATGATCAGCGCACCATCGACGAAGTGGAACGCATGCGTCGCCGTTACAAGCAGTTGCACCGTGTAGAAGTCCCGCACGACGGGCCGACCTGCAAGGCTGACTGCCTTAACTGGGTGATTCAGGCGATCTTCCTTCACGAAAAAACCCACGGCATGACCTTCGCTGGCGTGGTCCTGCATGACAGTGAAGACGTGCTGCACCCGCTGGAATTGCGTCTGTTCAACTACTTATTGCCGCGCAAGGACATGATCCAGCTACCGGTGGTTTCACTGGAACGCAACTGGTACGAATGGGTTGCGGGCACTTACATGGATGAGTTTGCCGAATGGCACGGCAAGGACCTTGTGGTGCGTGAAAGCATGAGCGACACCGTGCCTTCCGCCGGTGTTGGCACCTGCTTCTCCCATCGGGCATTGCAGGTGCTGGCCGGGGAAACCCAGAACATGCCGTTCAACACCGACAGCCTGACCGAGGACTATGATGTAGGCGCTCGCCTGTCCAAAGTCGGCATGAACGCGATCTTCGTGCGCTTCCCGGTGGAATACCGGGTGCTGCGTAAATCGTGGTTCAGAAAGCCTTACGAATCGACCCTGAAAATGCCGTTGTGCGTACGGGAATTCTTCCCCGATACGTTCCGCACCGCATTTCGTCAGAAAGCCCGCTGGACACTGGGTATCGGCCTGCAAGGCTGGGAGCAGATGGGCTGGACCGGTTCGCTGGCCAACCGTTATTTGCTGTTCCGTGACCGCAAAGGTGTTGTGACGGCTTTCGTCAGCATCATTGCGTACCTGATTCTGGTGCAACTGCTGGTCTTGATCATCCTGCGTCAAAGCGGCGTGTGGGATGTGAGCTTCCCTACCCCGTTCGAAGCCAACGGCTGGATCAAATACCTGTTGCTGGCCAACGGTATTGCATTGGCCTGGCGCGTCATTCACCGCTGCTACTTCACCGGTGTGTTGTACGGCTGGCAGCATGCGCTGCTGTCTATCCCACGCATGGTCGTTGGCAACTTCGTCAACTTCATGGCCGCTTCCCGTGCCTGGAAGATGTTTATCGTTGGCAAGGTGATGAACCGCAAGCTGGTCTGGGACAAAACCATGCATGACTTCCCGTCCACTGACCTGGTAGCGGTTGCTCCACGCAAACTGGGCAGCGTGCTGCTGTCATGGCAAGCGATCAACGACACCAATCTGGAAAGCGCACTGGCCGAACAACAGACTCGCCAACTGCCGTTGGGGCGCATTTTGCTCAATAACGGCTGGCTGGACGATGAAACCCTGGCCGAAGCCATCGCCTTCCAGAACGACTTGCCGCGGGTGTTCGACGTGGCCGGCAAGGCTGAGCGTGCAGAACCTGCGCTGGCCGACGAATTTGCCTTGCGCTGGCGGGCAGTGCCTGTTGGCCTGAGCCCTGAGGGCCGTCAGCAAATTGCCGTGGCCAGCCCATTGTCAGCCGAAGGGCTTGAGCAGGTCAGCGCGCAACTGGGCAGCGAGCCTGTGCAGTTGATCGCTCGGGAAAGCGAAATCATCAATCAGTTGCGTCAACTGGATGCACCGGATGATCGCGCCTTGCCGCATGCCAGCGCACCACTGCTGGGTGACCTGCTGATCGAAATGGGTCTGCTGGATCGCAACGTGTTCAACGATGCGATGCTGCATTACAAACCACAGCAACATGGTCGTATCGGTGATTACCTCGTGGATATCGGCGTGCTGCCTCGCGCAACCATCGAACAGGCGGTTGCCCGTCAGCACAGCCATTATCAGCCGGAGCCGGCATTATGAAACGCTCACTGCTGAGCCTTGTAATCGCCGGTGCAAGCCTGCTGCCAGCGTTAAGCTACGCCGAAGCACTGCCGCTGCCGCTGACCGGCCCCGCCTATCAAGCGGCGAACGAAGCCTACAGCGCCTACGAGCGCAAGGATTACGACCTGGCGATTGCCAAAGCCCGCGAGGCTTTGCGTCAGCGCGCAGACGTGACCCGCTTGAATCGGCTGATCGAACTGGCGCAGCGCGATAAAGAGGCGCGTGATAACCCTCGTCGTTATCCGCAGGCGAAGCCCGCTCCGGGTTTCAGCGTTGCCGCTCAGGCGTTCAAAGCCTACGACCGCGACGACTTCGGCCTCGCCGCGCAGTCCGCTCGTAAAGCCATTGCCCTGGCCCCAAAGCGCATGGATTACCGGCTGTTGCTGATCGAGTCCTTGCAACGCCAACAGCAATTGGTCGAAGCCGATCAGGCGACCACCGAAGCGCTGCGGGTGTTCCCGGATGACGACGCGCTGTTGATGCGCCGCGAAGCTATTCGCCGTCAGATTGCCGCACCGCTGTCCATCGCCGGTTATCGTGCGCTGGAACAGAACAACCTGCCTTTGGCAGTTGAACAGGCCCGAAGGGCTGTCGGCTGGGCGCCGGAAATCAGTGCAAATCAGCAACTGCTGATCAGCGCCCTCCTCGCCTCCAAGGACTATCCAGCAGCCGAAAAAGCCGCTACCGCCGCGCTGGCTCAGGACGACGGTGAGATTGCACCCTGGATCCTGCGCAGCTACGCACTGGATCGCCAGGGCAAAACCCAGGCAGCCCAGGCCGACCTTAATCGGGCCTTGGCCATCGAGGGTTTGCTGGATTCCGAAGAACGCGAGATTCGCTTCTTCGCAGCCGATCTGGCCCTGGCCAACGGCAACCCGCAACAAGCACTCGACCAGCTGCAACAATTGAAGCCAGACGAAGGCGGCGAAGTTGCCCGTCGTCGTGCTGCTGCGCAAGTCGTGGCGCGACAAAAAAGCAATGGCCTGAAAACAGCGGTTCGCTTCCCTGCGCCTGCGTTGAACTGTCAGGAAAGTGCTTTCGGTCTGATCTGCGATATCTGGCCGGGTAATCAGCGAGATGCCGGGACCGACACCGCGGTGCAGGCCTATGCCGCACTGGCGCGCAAGGACGCTGCTTCAGCAGCCACCCTCGCCCAGGAAGCGATTCGTCGTGCACCGCAAAATCCGGCGTATCGCAGCCTTCTGGTCAGTGCTCTGACCGAACAGAAGCGCCTCCCGGAAGCCATCGACGCCGCCAGTGAAGGCATTGCCGCCAATGGCGACGACGCTCGCCTGTTGGCTCAACGGGGTCGTCTGCGCCAACAAACCGGAGATGATGCCGGAGCACGCAAAGACTTCACCCAGGCCTTGGCACTGGGCAGCCTGCCCACGTACGAAGAAGCCAGCCTTTACGCTGCATTGGGCCAACGCAAGACCGCACGCGAACGCTTGCAGCAATCGCGCGATGCCGGTGAGCTGGAGGGCATGAGCAACCTTCAGGTTGCGTACCTGTCGGTACAGGCCGGTGACGACGACGCGGCGCATGAATCATTTCGCAAGGCTGACGCCGAAGCCCCGCTGCCGCCAACGGCGACACAGGATGCGGCTTACAACGCCATGCGCGTCAACGATGACGAGCAGGCGGTGGGCTACTTCAAGCGGGTGATCGATGCACAGAATGCCGGTGCCCTGGACATGCCTGCGCAACAGCTGTTCGATACCCGTCGCGCAGTTGCCGATGTATCGCGCACCTGGGGCCTGATCAGCACCACCAGTTATCGCGGTAACAGCTCCAGCAGTGGCTTGAGTTCTGCGCCGAGCACAGGCAGCAATGGCAACGGCGGAAGTGGCGGCAGCAGCAACGACAGCCTGCAAAACAGTACTGAACTGTCGTGGCGTCCGCTGGGTTATCGCAATGCACGCTTCGTTGAGCTTTACGGGCGGATCACCGACACCCTGTGGGCCAAGAACAGCGACTCCGACACCGGCATGGACGCGCTCCAGGGCGCATTGGGCGTACGGATCAAACCGTTCTCGTCACTGAACGTCATGGCGGCAGCAGAGCGTACCTTCCCGCTGGGCTCGTCCAATGTCGACGGCGACTGGCTGCTGCGCTTGGGCTATGGCTCCAGCATTGGCACTGATCTGCGCGTCGATACGCCAAGCTGGTGGACTTCGCAACTGTTCGCCGAGGCCGGGCACTACGTCAATGATTCGCGCAACTACTTCAACAGCGAATGGCAAGGCGGCCGCAGCTATGCCATCGGTGGCACGGGCTCGCGCTGGGTCACCTTCCCGCATGTCGTGGCGGCCTACGATTACGACTCGAAAATGAACAGCGAAACCGGCTCCGATGGCCGTGCGGATTACTCTTCAGGCCACGCCGCGGGCGTTGGTGTGGGTAATAACGTGCGCTACTGGTTCCGTGAAGACGCGTACAACGCGCCACGCTCTTACGTGGATTTTTCTCTGCAATATCGAGTGAAAGTGTCTGGCGATGATCGCGCCAAAGGCGTGTTTGCCCGACTGACTTACTCTTACTGAGGACTGATATGTACCCTCGAATCTGCGTGTGGCTGGGCTTGAGCCTGGCCGCCACAACAGCCCACGCCGCATCTGAAATTGCTCAGTTGTACGAATCCAAATTACCGGAAGGCTCGGCCTGGGTTCGGGTGGTCAATCCAACCGACTCCACGATGCAGGTCCGCATTGATCAGGGCACGAGCTTCAATCTGTCTGCCCAGTCAGCGCTGGCAAGCCCGTTTCAGGTAGTCGATGGCCGTCAGCCTTTGCGCCTGACGGTGAATGGTCGGGAGATAAAAGACCTCAAGGCTCCGGCCAATGCTTTTGTCACCCTGATCCTCGACAGCAACCCTGCTGCTGCGCCGCGCGTGGTGATTGATCCGCCCGTGCGTGGCAAGGATTTGCGCGCCGAGCTGAACATTTACAACCTGAGCAATGGCTGTGACAAGGCCGACATCAAACTGGCCAACGGCTCGACTGTATTCAGCCAATTGCCGTTGAAAGGTCAGGCGCAGCGCACCATCAATCCGGTGCAGGCGACCCTGATTGCCAGTTGTGGTCAGAGCGCCAGCCTGCCGTTCAAACTTGAACCGTTCAAGGCCGGTGATCGCTACAGCCTGTTCCTGATCGGCTCTGGTCAGACCCCGCGCCTGGTGGGCCTCGTCGATCAGACTGCGCCATGATCAAGCTTATGAAAGCAGTACCCGTGACGAACGCCCGCCCCTCTCGTCGTCTGCCGTTATCGGCCATGTTCGCCGCGATTCTGCTGGGCGTTTCCAGCCAGCCCGCACAGGCAGCCTCGGCAGTGATCACCGGCAAGGACGGTTGGTTGTTTCCGGCCTGGGAAAGCCTGACCAAGGTCGACAATGCCGGTACGACTCGCAGCATCGCCCTGATCAAGGACCTGCAACAGCAACTTGAGCGCAACAAGATCGCTCTGGTTGTGTTGGTCGTGCCGATGAAAGCGCCGTTTTATGCGCAACGCCTGCCGGCTGATCAGCCACTGAGCCCGGCCGTTGCTCAGCGCTACGATCAGCTGCAAGGAGCGATGAGCAAAGCGGGCCTGACCACGCTGAACATCAAGCCGATTCTGCAACAGACAGAACAAGGTGATCACACCGCGTTCTACCGGGCCGACTATCACTGGACCGCCTGGAGTGCCGAGAACACCGCTGATGCGACGGCCCGGCTGATCAACCAGCGCTATAAGCTGCAAGGCGAACCCGGTGGCGGCGCCGTGTTGGGTGAGTGGTTCGACAAACGCGCCTTTGGTGACCTGGCGAGTAACTTCCTGCCAGCCATCAAACGCAAAGCCATTGGCCGCGACATTTACACCGTGCGGCATCAGGTGGAAAAAGACCTGCTGATCGATGATGCCCCAGCGCCTTTGCAGGTTATCGGCAACAGCTTTGTGCAGCCTTATCTGGGCTTCACTCAGAAGCTGTCCAACGCGCTGGATCGTCCCGTTACGCTGACCTGGAACCCCGGTGATGTGGGCCCTTGGGCTACCCTGCTGCAATATCTGCAATCCCCGGATTTTGCCCAGCACAAACCTCAAGTCATCGTCTGGCAATTCAACGAAGGGCAGTTCCATCAAGGCCCTGATGCGTCAGCCAACTGGAACGCCAAAGGCGTAGTGTCGTTGAGCCAGTGGCATCAGCGCATCAAGCAGGCACTCCCTTGAGGATTTTGGGAAGGCCCTTGAACCGTGCGACTCTGACCGCTCTGCTGCTTGCAGCCATGATAGGGACAGGGATCGCCATGTTGATTACCAACGCAGTAAAACCATTGAAACCCGGCGTCGTCGGGATGGTCTGGCAACCGGACAATGCCACGGTGGGCATCAAGGGCGACTGGCACAAGCTCGGCGCGCGGGAACTGCTGGTGCAGTGGACGGTGGTCGATGATCAGGCGTTCATTCCCGGTACCGGCCTGCCTGCCGTACCGGTGATGCCGGACTGGGCACGCATCGGCAAAGAGCCTTGGGCCAAAGACGTCATCATCGGTCTGGCCGGATATTTCAGCGAAAATCGCTCTCGGGACAACGTCGAGCAATTGGCGAAACTTTCGGAGAGCATTGCCAGGCTGTCTTTACCGTTGCATGTCACGGGTTATTACTTCCCGGCTGAAGTCGATCCAAGCTGGACCAAGGCCAAAGACCTGCCCGCCTTGCTGGCCAAGCTGCCTAGACCACTCTGGATCAGTGTTTACGACGGCGCCAACATCGGCCCCGCTGCGACTGCTGACTGGCTCAAGCAATGGTTGCCGGATGACATTGGTGTGTTCTTTCAGGACGGCGTCGGCGTCTATGCCCGCACCGCTCCGGTTGCTCGCACTTACGCCGACGCCATGCGCGACCGACTGGGCAAGGATCGCGTCAGAATCATCGCCGAGGCTTTCAGGCCGCAATACGGCGGCGGTTTCCGCTCCGCCACTGCCGAAGAGCTGAAACCGCAACTGGAAGCGTATGACGGTTATCCGCTGTACCTGTTCGACGGCCCGCATTACGTGACACCGGAGTTGGTGAAACAGCTGTTGAAGTGAGGCTGGCGGGGCATAACCGTCACTTGAGCCAGACGCAGAACCCGGTAGGACCGAATTCATTCGGGAGGCGGTATTTCGGCGAAACACAGGCTGCGGATGTACCGGCCTCTTCGCGAATGAATTCGCTCCTACCGGTAACCCAGGCAAGACGCAAAACCCTGTGGGACCGAATTCACGGGAAGGCGGTGTTTCAGGCAAAACACAGGCGGCGTCTGTACTGGCCCCTTCGCGAATGAATTCGCTCCTACCGGTAACCCAGGCAAGACGCAGAACCCTGTGGGACCGAATTCATTCGGGAAGGCGGTGTTTCAGGTCAAACATAGGCGGCGTCTGTACTGGCCTCTTCGCGAATGAATTCGCTCCTACCGGGAGCCCAGGCAAGACGCAGAACCCTGTGGGAGCGAGGCTTGCCCGCGATGCATGTGTCGTAGTTTCAAGACAGACCACGTTATCGTTTATCGTGGGCAAGTGGGAATGCCGTCCGGCCGCTCCTACAAGGGAATGGCATTCCAACCTGACATTTGTAGCCTTACAAAATCGACAACGGGTAGTTGATGATCAGGCGGTTTTCATCGAACTCGTTGTTGCTGAAATCACGACGCATGGTGGAGTTGCGCCACTTCAGGTTGAGCTTTTTCAGCACACCGCTCTGGATGGTGTAGGCCAGTTCGGTTTCCCGCGCCCATTCCTTGCCGTCATTGGTGGCCGATGTTCTGACGTTGTCACCGCTGATGTAGCGGTTCATCAGGGTCAGACCCGGGACGCCCAGCGCGGCGAAATCATAATCGTGACGCAGTTGCCATGAACGTTCCTCCGCGTTGTCGAAGCTGGCGTTGTAGCTATCGTTGGCCAGGGTGCCGCCACTGGTGCCGTTAACCCGCATCCACGTGTCGCCACTGACTTTCTGCAAACCCACGTAGAACACATGAGCGCCATACTTGGCCGAGAACAGCCCCGAGTATGTCTTGTTATCCAGCTTACCGGCCAGCTCCCGCCCGTCCTCCCCGCCTTTGAAGAAGCCCAGATTCGCGCCCAGCGTCCAGTCACCCAGCGGCTGGCTGTGAACCAATTGCAGATACTGCTGGTTGTAAACGTCTTTGAGTTCCGCTCCCCACAGGCCGACCATGGTGCGGTTCTGGTTGAACTTGTATTCACCGCCGACGAAGTTGAACCGGTCAGACACGCCGCCACCGAAGTTCATGTCTTCCATGCTGGCATCGTTACGCGGGCTATTGCCCTGAAACTGGCCGCCATACAGGGTCAGGCCGTCGATTTCATTGGAGGTAATCTGCGCGCCCTGAAAGGTCTGCGGTAGCGAGCGGCCGTCATCGGAACGCAGGATCGGTAACACCGGCATCCACTCCCCCACCTTCAACTCGGTTTTGGAAATACGCGCCTTGCCCGCCACCGCCAATCGACCGAAGTCATCCGCCGGACGTCCGTCGCTGTGGCGTGGCAACAAAGCAGTGCCGTAAGTACCGCCACCGCCGTCCAGCTTCACCGACCACATGCCCAGCACATCAACACCAAAACCCACCACGCCCTGGGTGAAGCCGGACTTCGCATCCAGAATGAAACTCTGAGTCCATTCCTCCGCCTTGCTCTGCGGGTTAGAAGGATCGACGAAGTTGCGATTGATATAGAAATTGCGCAGGCCCAGATTGACCTTGGCGTCGTCGACGAAACCGGCAGCCGTTGCCACCCCCGGCGCAATCAGCGAAAGGCCCAGTGCGGTGGTGCTGAAGCCAAGAACGCTTGCTGCAAGGGTATTTAATTTAGCCATTTTTGTTATCCCCACTTTCATTTGGACGAGCACAGCCATGCGCGCCCTTGAAAAGGCTCGCATCGCCGATGAAAAGTTATCTGCCAGCCGTCAAAGGCATCTCAGGACGGCTTAGCGACTGGCGTTGGTCGTCAGGGCTTACTGCCCGGCACGCACCTTGGCGATTTCGTCGTACATCAGCTTCACCAGACTGCCATCCAGTTTTTCCGAGTACTTCTTGATCACAGGCTGAACGCGTTCGCGGAAACGGTCTTTCTCTTCGGCAGAAATATCGTTCACGGCAACGTTTTTCTGCTGTTCAAGATAACCACGTGCACTCGCCATACTGCTCGCGGTGACTTCTCGCTGATACTTCTGAGCCTCTACAGCGGCCTCTTTAACCAGCTTTTTCTCATCATCATTAAGCTTGTTCCAGGTCTTCTGGCCAATGATGAAAGACTGTGGATTGAAGATGTGACCGGTGGTTGAAATGTACTTCTGCACCTCGTAGAACTTGCTGCCCTGAATCACCGTGAGCGGGTTTTCCTGGCCGTCGATTACGCCCTGCTCCAGGCCGGTATAGACCTCAGGGAATGCCATCGCCACCGGGTTGGCTCCCAGCGCATTGAAGGTGTCCAGATAGATCGGCGACTGGATCACGCGGATTTTCAGGCCCTGCATGTCTTCCAGTTTGTTGATCGGGTGCTTGCTGTTGGTCACGTTACGGAACCCCAGATCCCAATAACCCAGGCTGACCAGCCCTTTGCTGTCCAGTTGTGCGGCAAGCTTCTGTCCGACCGGGCCGTCGATAACGGCATGGGCCTCTTCGACGTTGTTGAACAGGAACGGGAAGTCCAGCATGGCGAAGTCCGGCGCTTGAGCCGCGAGGATGCCGGAGTTGAGTACGGTCAGGTCCAGGGTGCCGCCTTGCAACGCGGAAACGGTGACGACGTCGCCACCCAGCGTGCCACCCGGAAACAGTTTGACCTTGATCTTGCCGCCACTGCTTTTGGCCAGCAGTTCGGCGAACTTCTGTGCGCCCTGCCCCTGAGGATGCTCCTGTACGTTCTGGAACGCGAAGCGCAAGGTTCGCTCACGAATTTCAGCCGCGTGGCTGGCCATGCTGCCCAGTAGAAGGCCTGTGGCGCAGGCACCTGCCAGCAGGGTTTTCATCAGTTTTTGCATGTCACTCTCCATATTGTTTTTAGAGTCGAGTTACGGAAATGCCCACCGACATCAGCCGGTGAAAAACTTCAGCGGTACAAGCACCAGCGAAGGGAACAACACCAGCAGAAACAGGACCACAAACTGCGCCAGCATGAACGGCCAGACACCGCGAATGATTTCATCCATGCTGATTCTGGACACGCCGCACACCACGTTCAGCACCGTGCCCACGGGCGGCGTGATCAGGCCGATGGCGCAATTGATCATGAACAGCACGCCGAAATACACCGGATCGATACCGGCCATGACCACCGCGGGCATCAACACGGGAGTCAGCAGCAGAATCGTCGGAGTCATGTCCATGGCGGTGCCCACCACAATCACCAGCAGCATGATCACGACCAAGAGAATCGTCTGGTTGTCCATGAACGGTTCAAGCACGCCCGCCAGTTGCTCAGGCAACTCGGCGATGGTTACCAGCCAACCGGAGACCATGGCTGCAGCGACCAGGAGCATCACCACCGACGTGGTTTTCGCGGATGAAAGGATCAGGTCGTACAGTTGGTTGATCTTCAACTCCTTGTAAATGACCAATGCCACAAACAGCGAGTACACCGCTGCGACCACTGCCGCCTCGGTAGGTGTGAAAATGCCGAACTTCAGACCGAAAATAATGATCAGCGGCAAGCCGAGCGCCCACAGGCCTTCGATCAACGCACGCATGATTTGCGCAGCACTTTGCTTGGGAGGCGGCTGGATATTTTCCTTGCGGGAGACGAACCACCAGGCCACCGCCAGCGACGCGCCGAGCATAATCCCCGGGACGATCCCGGCCAGAAACAGCTTGGAAATCGAGACGCCGGACGCCACACCAAACACGATGAACCCAATGCTTGGCGGGATCACCGGGGCGATAATCCCCCCCGCTGCGATCAAGCCCGCCGAGTGAGCCCGGTTGTGCCCGGCCCGCACCATCATCGGCACCAGCAGTGCGGCGAGCGCAGCGGCATCGGCCACCGCAGAACCCGACAGCGAAGCCAGCAGGCAGGAGGCCAGAATAGCCACGTAACCCAAACCACCGCGCTTGTGCCCTACCAATGCCATGGCGATGTTGACGATGCGTTTGGACAGGCCGCCCGCGTTCATGATTTCGCCAGCCAGCATGAAAAACGGCACGGCCATCAACGGGAAACTGTCGGCACCGTTGAGCAGGTTCTGCGCAATGATCTGCGCATCGAACAGATCAAGCTGCACCATCAACGCCACGCTCACCAGCAACAAGGCGAAAGCAATTGGAATGCCCAGCGCCATGGTGGCGATCAGCGAACCGAGAAAAATAACCAGAGTCATGGGTGAGTTCTCTCGGTGGTCGATGACGGGGTATGGATATGCTTGATCTCCTCGGCGGCATCGCTGTCAGTGACCATCACCAGCTCGTCGTCCGCCAGTTTGCCGCTCAGCACCAGGTACAAGTCATACAACAGAATGACCGCAGCACAGGCACCGAAGACCAGCCCGGCCGCATAGAACAACGCCATGGAAAGACCCGACGCTGGCGCGACCACATCCAGATTGATAACCGCTTGTTGCCAGCTGCCGCTGAAAATGAGCCAGCAGATGTAGAGCATCAGCACATGGCCGATCACCAGACAGAAACGCTTGCCACCCGCTGGCAAACGACGCACTAGACTGTCGAAGCCCATGTGCGCACGTTCTTTGAGCGCGACCAGCGAACCAAGAAAGATCATCCAGACGAACAGCCAGCGCGACAGTTCTTCCGAGACGCTGATGCCTGAGTTGAAGGCGTAACGGAGCACCACGTTGCCGAAAACCAGCACGAGCATGCCAATCATGCAGAGCACGATGAGCAACTTGAGCAGCTTGAAATACAGCTCGACTATTCTTTTCATTATTATTGCCTCGCGGAAACCCTGAACCTGACGCGATTAACCCGGCATCGCTGTTACCGGGCTGAACCGGTCTGAGGTGCGCACGCGCAAACGCCGCGAGCTATTACCTTTGGGGTTAACAGTCGAGCACAGAGAGGGGGATCGAGAACAAGCAATTGCTGTCGCATGAGGTGGCTCCATTGTTTTTATTGTCCCTTCGCTCTGATGGCAAAGGTTTATGACATGGAAAATGTACTAACCGGTTAATTCGGTCAATATCCAAAAACGTTGATTATTGACCCTTAATCCGAAAAGCTGCGTATCGAATATTCTTGAAATTCCTCGAAAAACAACCTCTGCGAAGACATTTCCTTCGAAAAAGCGGATCAAAATAGGCGCAGTAGCACGATTCACGAAATACAAAAGCGTGCGATTATCGATTATTTATCCGACTAAAAGCGGCTTGTCCGCCCTGAAGTCGCACACCAGGCCCCAAGACATGCCGAAGCATCCGCCATTCTCCGGCGCTAAAATCGCCTTGCTTTGCGAAGGCTTGATATTGAGCTACCTGCGCGATGACAAAACTTCTATTCCGTGGCCTGGCCTCTGGGACCTCCCCGGTGGCGGACGCGAGGGCGAAGAAACGCCGCTGGCGTGCGCACTGCGTGAAACCGAGGAGGAGTTTGGGCTGACCATTGCCCCTGAACATATCGTCTGGACTCGGGTTTACCCGGGCCAGGGGCTGGGCGGCCTCGATACCTGGTTCTTCGTGGCACAGGTTCCGTCGGGAACATTCGCCAACATACGTTTCGGCAACGAAGGCCAGCGCTGGGCTGTCACGACCATAGAGGCTTTCCTGGCGAATAACGTCGCTATAACGCACTTTCAGCATCGGCTCAGGGAATATCTGTCGAGCCGCTCTGGTGACGGCCCCGAACCATCAGCACGTAACTAAAAAACGCCACTGGCGGCTGGCACGACTTGCGCATAACATGCCGTGATTCCACATAGCCAGATATCACCCATGATAATAGCCAGCCTGCGCAGCCACCTGACACTCTGGTTCGCCGGGTTGTCGCTGCTCGCCCTGCTGAGCGTGGGTTTCTATGTCGGCCATATCGCCACCGAGCAAATCAAACAAGCCAGTGGCAGTTCGCTGCTGAGCACCGCCAAGTCAGCGGCAATGATGCTGGGCACTCAGTTACGCGAGCGTCAGCTTGAGATATTCCTGCTGAGCCGGGAGCCACATCTGGTACGTGGCAACCTGGATGACCCGGACATTCTGCCGTCGATGGAGTTGCGCACCCAGTCTCACTCCGAGTACGCCTGGATGGGTGTCGCTGACATCAAAGGCAACGTTCGGCAGGCGGTGCATGGCCTGCTGGTCAACCAGTCCGTGCTGGAACGCCCATGGTTCAAGGCCGGATTGCAAGGACCGTATACCGGCGATCCTCATGAAGCGGTATTGCTCGCCAAACTGCTGCCCGCCAATGCCAGTGGCGAACTGCTGCGTTTCATCGATTTTGCTGCGCCGATCCGCACCGCCGACGGCACCGTGGTTGGCGTGCTGAGCGCTCACGTGCACTGGAGCTGGATGACCCGAATTGTCGAATCGGCCATTCTGCGTGAAGGCGCGACCGCTGATCTTGAAGTGCTGATCGTCAATGGCGATGGCGTGGTGCTGTATCCACAACAGATGATCGGCCAAAAGCGCCCCGAGCTGCTGGCAACGCAGCGACTTTCTAGCAGCGAGAAGCCAGCCGGCGCGCCGGAATGGACAGAAAACGCCGACTATCTGTCCAGCGTGTTGAAGGTCCCGACGCCACCGTCCGCCAATCTGGCCTGGTTCATCGTGGTTCGCCAGCCTCTTGATACCGCGCTGCAACCTGCGCGGATCCTGCTTTATAAGCTGTTGATATTGGGTGTGTTCGCCGCGCTGGCGTTTGGCCTGGTCGCTTACTACCTGGCGCAGCACATGAGCCGCCCTATCGAACAATTGGCCAAGGCTGCCAAACAGGTTGAGGCCAAACAGCCCGGCGCAGATTTCCCTCAAACGCATTCGGTCCGGGAGATCGCCCAACTGGGCCAGTCCATTCAGAGCATGACTGAATCGCTGCTGACCAAGGAACGCGAACTGCGAGACACCAACGCGTCTCTTGAGGCCACCGTCGAGCAGCGCACCGCCGCCCTCACCCAAGCCAATGCCGATCTGTTGAAAATGGCGACCCATGACGCCTTGACCGGTGTTTACAACCGTCGCCGCTTTGACGAAAAGCTTGCCGAATGCAACCAGCTGTTTGAACGCAGCGGCCGCCCCTTCGCCCTGCTGTTCATCGACGCGGATCACTTCAAAAACGTCAACGACACCTACGGTCATGCCACCGGTGACGACGTGCTGCATCAACTGGCTCAGATCATTCAGGAAAACACCCGCGCCACCGACTTCGTGGCCCGTTACGGCGGTGAAGAGTTCGCCGTATTGCTGCCAGAGCCGGAAGGCGCGGAAAGTCCGGAAGTTGTTGCAGAAAGAATTCGCAAGGCCGTTGCCGATGCAACCTTCGACCTGGTCGGGCAAGTGACCGTGAGCATCGGTATTGGCCTGGCCGATACCGCAGATGCCAATACAACTGCGCTGATCAAGCGGGCCGATCAGCAGCTTTATTATGCCAAGGCGTCTGGCCGGAACAGAGTGGCGAGCAACGCCACCGTGGACCTATAAAAATATCCGTCAGATCGCTGACGATCTGGCGGGTTCGCTTCTGTTTACAGCTGCCTACGACCGTTCAGGTTAAAGCTTTGGCCTCAGCGGTCGAAGATTACCCATTAAAGAATAATTAATAAGTTTTCCGAGGAGCAGCGGCATGGGGACATTCAAGGCCTTGTATGAGTCCATCGAAATGCAGTTTTTCGATTCTCTGACGAAAAAGCTCTCCAGCCTTTTTCTGCTGGTTGCCGTCAGTGGATTGCTGTACTGGATTGCCTTGAGCATTCGTGCAGACATCGTTCAGCAGTTACGCGGCGCACAACTGGACGCTGCCCTGCTCGGCCAGATTGAAGGCAGCCTGAACGGGCTCAGCAACGCCATCCTGTTCAGCACGCTGTTTACGCTGTTCATGGTCAGTTTCATGGTCTGGTATTTTCGCCACCTGATCGTGCGCCCGGTCACGCACATGACCAATGCTCTTGCAGAGATCGCCAACGGTGAAGGCGACCTGTCCAAAGACCTGCCCCTGCTGACCCACGACGAAATTCGCGTGCTGGCCAGCACCTGCAACCGTTTCCTGGGCAAGCAGCGGGAAATCATCAGCAACGTTCAGGCCCTGACCGTTCACATCGCCGTTGAATCGGCACGCTCGCTGAAAAACATCAGCGACTCCAGCGACAGCGCCACCCATCAGGCACGCTTTGCCAAGGAAGTGATGGATCAGAGCAACATGGCGGTAGGCAATATCCAGGAGGTTTCCCAGCAGACCCAGGGCATCTCCAGCACCACCGCGCAGAACCTGAGCATGGCCCGCGACTCCTACGCCGAACTGCTGGAAGTCACCGGCAACATCAGCGAAATATCCAGCAGTCTCAATGAATTCGGCACTCTGGTGTCGGCGCTCAATCAGCGCTCGACGAGTATCAAGTCTATCGTGGGCCTGATCCAGCAGATTTCCTCGCAAACCAATCTGCTGGCGCTCAATGCGGCCATCGAAGCAGCCCGCGCCGGGGAAAGTGGCCGGGGCTTTGCGGTGGTGGCCGATGAGGTCCGTACCCTGGCGCAGAACGTCAGCAAGGCCACTGACGATATTTCGCAGAACATCGACGCGATGCTCAAAGAGGTGAGTTCTACCCACGAGCAAACCACGCAGATCAGTCATAGCGCTCGGGAAACCCAGAAAGTCGTTGAACGCGCTTCGGGCCATTTCGAGAGCATGATCGGCGACTTCGAATCCACCAATGGCAAGCTTGCTGACATCGCCGAGCACATCCTGCAGTTCGCGGAAAGTAACACCGGGATCAACGACCGGGTAACGCAGATTTACGCCGACAGCCAGTCCATTGACCAACGCATGCAGCATTCAGCGACAGCAACCCGTGATCTGTCGGGCGTTGCCGAACGCGTGCAAACCATGCTCGGCAAGTTCGTCCTGGGCCATGGCGCGCTGGATGCCGCCATTACCCGCGCCAGCCAGTGCCGCGACATCCTGCAGGAACGACTGGCAGAATTGCACCGCAGCGGGCTTAACCTGTTTGATCAAAGCTACAAGCTGATCCCCGGCACAGATCCCAAGCAGTACCTGACCAGCTACACCGAACGCTTCGCCCAGGTCTGCCAGGAAGAGTGCGACAAGCTGACCAAGGGCACCAAAGGCGGCAAGGTGTCTTTCATCGTCGACACCAAGGGTTACTGCCCGGTGAACAACAGCTGGGTATCCAAACCACCGACCGGTGACCGCGCCATCGACCTGCCGGTGTGCCGCAACAAACGCATGTTCTCCGATCCGATCGGCCTGCGTGCGGCGGGCAACACCCAACGTTTCCTGCTTCAGACCTACCTGCGCGACACCGGCGAAATCATGACCGAGATCGACGTGCCCTTCTTCTTCGACGGCCGCCACTGGGGCAACCTGCGGATGGGCTTTGATGCGGCGGTGTTGTTGGCGGAGTGATTGCTGATCAGTGGGTCACGGGAATTCCCGCCGCCGATTTTGATATTGCCCCATCATTTGAGCCGGTCGCTGGACCTGTGGGAGCCGAGCTTGCTCGCGATAAGGCGCATGCGATCTGAGGTCCATCGCGCTCATCCTTATCGCGAGCAAGCTCGGCTCCCACAATGCTAAAAACTGACGAATGAGAACAATTCCGTTACCCTGTGCGCACTTTTTTACGGCGGATATGTCGTGCTGCCTGCGGCCGATTCGTCCTCATCTCTCGGTATGGGTAATTCAATGCGCCTGTTCACACATCTCGCAGTCGGCGTCAGCCTGCTGCTAGCCGGTCAGACCCTGGCCTTCGCAACCACCTATCCAGTCACTGTCACCGACGTTGCCAACCGTCAGGTTGAAATCCCCGCCGAACCAAAACGCATCGTTTTGCAGGACGGCCGCGACCTGTTCACCCTGGCCCTGCTCGACCGCGCCGATCCGTTCCAGCGCGTTGTGGCGTGGAACAACATCATCAAGCGTTCCGATCCCAACACCTGGAAAGTCTTCGAAAACCAGTGGCCAAAAACCGCCAATCAAGCCACCGACATGAAGTTCGGTGACGACGGTGATCTCAACCTCGAAGCCGTCGTGGCCGCTCGCCCGGACCTGCTGGTATTCCAGACCCGCGCCCGCGCTTCGCTGGAAAACGCCGGTGTGGCGCAGAAACTGGCCGCGCTGAAAATCCCGGTGCTGTTCGTCGACAGCGATCTGGAGCCGGTGGTCAACAGCCAGAAAACCGTAGCCCTGCTCGGTCAGGTGCTGAACCGCGAAGAAGAAGCCAAGGCCTATATCGATTTCTACAAATCCCGACTGGCTAAAGTCGAAGCCATCACTCAGGAACACAACAAGAAACCCTTGGTGTTCGTCGAAGCCAAAGCTGGCCAGGGCGGCGCATCGGCCTGCTGCTTCACCCACGGCGATGTGTACTGGGGCAAGCTTGTTCAAGCGGCAGGTGGCGTGAACCTCGGTTCGCAACTGCTGCCGGGCGCGACCGGCGACGTCACGCTGGAGACCGTACTGGGCAAACAGCCGGAGGTGTATGTCATGACCGGCACCCAGTTCCCGGGCAATACCTCCGTCTCGCCACCGTTTGGCTTCGGTGAAAGCGTCAAACTCGACGCCATCCAGCGTCAGTTGAAGTTGCTGGAACAACGCCCAGGCTTCGCTCAACTCAAGGCCAGCCAGAACGGTCGTGTTTACGGTGTCTACCACCAGTTCTACGCCAGCAGCTGGAACATTCTGGCAGTGGAAAACCTGAGTCAGGCGTTCTATCCGGACAGTGCCAGTCAACTGGATGCAGACGCCAGCCTCAAGGCGCTGTTCGCCCTGACCGGTATCAAGGCAGTCCCTGCGATTCTGTACGCCCCTGCACCTGCTACCGGTAAATGACCCGCAACCATGACGACCTCTATCGGTAACGCTTCATCTGACACCAGCAGCTACCAGACCCGCTACACCCACACCGTGTGGAAGCGCACGGTGTTGCTGATCAGCCTGCTGGTGATCGCTGTGGTGGCTTTCATTGCCGACCTGATCGTCGGCTCAGGGACGCTGACGTTCGGTCAGGCCATGAGCGGACTGTTGCAGCCTGACAGTGTCGATGCCAGCACCCGAGTGATCCTCTGGGAGCTGCGCATGCCCATGACGCTCATGGCGGTGCTCGCGGGCACCTGTCTGGCGCTGGCCGGGCTGATGATGCAGACGGTGCTCGACAACCCGCTGGCCGAACCCTTTACGTTGGGGATTTCCTCGGCGGCGGGCTTTGGCGCATCGCTGGCATTGGCTTTCAACTTTTCCCTCGGCAATGCCCTGCCGGGGTTTGGTGCCGATTTGCTGGTCACCGGCAACGCCTTTCTGTTCTCGTTGCTGACCGTGGGCATCATTCTGCTGCTGACCCGCGGCCATGTAGGCCTGCAAGCGATTACCCTGCTGGGGATCGCCGTGCACTTCGTGTTCAGTTCGTTGCTGGGTCTGGTGCAATACGTGGCCAGCGTCGATCAACTGCAAAGCATCGTGTTCTGGCTCATGGGTTCGCTGCTGCACGCGACCTGGAACAAGGTCACGCTGTGCGCGATTATCGCGGCAATTGCCATTCCGGTGGTGCTGGTTCAGGCCTGGGCGCTGACCGCACTGCGCAGTTTTGGTGAACAGGCGGTGGTGTTCGGCATTCCGGTGCGACGCATTCGGACCGTGATGCTGATGCTGGCTGCATTACTGGCCGGTGCGGTGACCTCCGTAGTTGGCATCATCGGCTTTGTCGGTTTGGTGGCACCCCACGTTGCGCGCTTGCTGGTGGGCGAAGATCAACGCTTCACCATCGGTGTGACCATTGCCTGCGGCATCATCTTCGTCACCCTCGCTTCGCTGGCCAGCAAGTTGATCGTGCCGGGCGCAGTGCTGCCCATCGGCATGGTGACTTCACTGATCGGCTTGCCATTCTTCATCATTCTTATCCTGCGCGACCGGAGACTGACTTCCCGATGAGCTTCTCCACTGCTGACTATCGCGTCACGATCCACGGCCGCACCATCCTCGACGGGCTGGCGGTGAAAGCCGAAGCAGGCCGTACCTTGGCGCTGCTGGGTGCCAACGGCGCGGGCAAATCGACGTTCATGAAAGGCCTGTGCGGGCTGACCAAAGCGCAAGGTTCGGCCACCATCGACGGCATCGACCTGCTGGGGTCATCTGCAGCGGTACGCGCCAAACTGATTGGCTACGTCGCTCAGGATCTGGCGCATCTGGACGTACGTCTTTCCACCTATGAACTGCTGCTGCTCGCTCAGCACGGCAGCGCACGCGGTTGGGCAACCGGCAAGGATGCGCAGCGCAAAGCCAGTGAAATGCTTGAACTGCTGGGTTTGCAGCGTTTTGCCGAATGCCAGCCGGGGCAGTTGTCCGGAGGCGAGCGGCAGATGATTTCCCTGGCACTGGCGCTGGTCCGCAGCCCGCGCCTGTTGCTGCTGGACGAACCCACTTCCGCGCTGGACCTGGCCAATCAACTGCAGATTCTCGACGCGGTCAGCGCTTATACCCGCAAGGAAAACATCGTCACTCTGGCGATCTTCCACGACATGAATCTGGCCAGCCGCTACGCCGATGACACGTTGATGCTGCATCACGGCCACGTTCACTGCAGCGGCCGGACGCGCAGCACATTGACCCCGGAAAACCTTGCCCATGTGTATGGCGTGGACTGCCGGGCGATCAGTGTCGACGACGGGGCTTTCACCGCGATTTATCCGGTGTCGGTGCTGCAAACCGCGAGCTGACATACTCTCTCTGTAGGAGCTGCCGAAGGCTGCGATAGCGTTCAACCTGACACACCGCTATCGCAGCCTTCGGCAGCTCCTACAAACACCGCGTCGCTGACAGAGAAAACACTTGGCGGCCGTTCAGCGCACGACATGCCGTCCCTCCTCCCCTTTTCGCAATAAAGCGCTTCTGCGCCGCGCATTTGTGCCCGCTTCATTTCCCGACATGCCAGTAAATTAAAAGCACGGTCCCGCAGAGCGACCGACAGCAAATCTCCAGCTCGCTCAAGAAATCTGCCAACCATCGGGGAGACCTTCATATGACAGCATCGAGTATCCGCAGCTTCAAACTGGCGAGTCTGGCAATCCTTACCGGCTGCGCCAATATGGCGTTTGCTGAAGACATCACGTTTGTGTCCCAAGGCGGCGCTTATCAGGAAGCGCAAAGCAAGGCGATCCTCGAGCCTGCCGCGAAGAAGCTCGGCCTTACGCTGAAACAGGACAGCTCGCCCAAAGCCTATCCGATCATCAAGACCCAGGTCGAAAGCGGCAAAGTCACCTGGGATGTGGTGGACCTGCCCACCGGCGACTGCGTTCGCGGCCAGCAGGAAGGTTTGTTCGAAAAGCTCGACCTGGCGCTGATCCCCAACGCAGCGCAATTGCCTGCGGACCTCAAGGATGATTACAGCGTTGGCTACATCAGCTATTCCACCGTGCTGGCTTACCGCACCGATGCATTCAAAGACGACAAGGCGCCGAAGACCTGGGCTGATTTCTGGGACACGAAGAAATTCCCTGGGCAGCGTTCATTGCGCAACCTGCCGCGTCCGACCCTGGAAATCGCACTGTTGGCTGACGGCGTCGCCCCCGACAAGCTCTACCCGCTGGATGTAGAACGCGCCTTCAAGAAACTGGAAGAAATCAAACCGCACATCGCGACCTGGTGGACATCGGGCGGCCAGTCCGCACAACTGATCAGCGACGGCGAAGTGGACATGATTCAGGCGTGGAACGGCCGCATTACAGCGGTACAGGCCGACGGCGCACCGGTCGCCTTCGATTACAACCAGGGTGTGCTGGAAACCAACTCGCTGTGCGTGCTCAAAGGCTCGCCACACAAAGTCGCGGCCATGAAGTTCGTCAACGAAGCCATCGATGCAAAACTGCAGGCGGCATTGCCGATGATCATTGATTACGGCCCGCTGAATCCGGAAGCGTTCAAGACCGGCACGATTCCGGCCGAACGTGCTGCCAAGCTGCCTTCAGCACCAGAAAACATCTCCCGTCAGGCCTTGCTGTCGGCCAAATGGTGGGCATCGGCAGACGGCATCAAGGCAGAAGAACGCTGGCTGTCGTTTGTGCAGAAGAAGTAACAACTGAACACCTCTCCGGTACAGACTGTGTGAAAACCCAAGCCTCACCGCATAACCAAAAAAATGCCTCGACCTGTTCGGGGCATTTTGCCGTTTCC